>JAGODU010000005.1 GCA_017998095.1 Prolixibacteraceae bacterium
TATTCTACCTTTTTTCATCGTCCCTAAATTTTCTAATCAGTTTACCTTTTTATCTTTTAATTATTGAATATGTTTTGCCTTTCTCAGTTTTTAGATCATAAACATACGAATTTTTAATTTTTACTTCATTCAATCCGGCCTTTTCTGAAATGACAGGATCCTTCACTAAAGGCGTCTGAAAAAACGGATTTGTATTTATTCCTGATGCATCCTGAAGAAGATTGCCATTTGCCAGTTTCATATCATTATGTGTACGTATTCGGCAGTTTCCACCAAGATTTGATTTAATGTCTAATTTTATTAATTGTCCATTTTCCCACCCTAAGCTTAGTTCAAAACCTCCATAAGCTCGAAGCCCGGAAATACTTCCGTTTTTCCAATCATCCGGAAGGGCAGGGAGCACGTGGATTGTCCCATCATGACTTTGCATTAGCATTTCAGCTATACCGGCTGTACATCCGAAATTTCCATCAATTTGAAATGGAGGGTGTGCATCGAAAAAGTTTGGATATGTGCCTCCGTTATATCCATGTTTAATTGGATCTACAAGTGTGAGCTGATCTTTTATAAGTTTATATGCGTGATTCCCATCTAATAATCTTGCCCAGAAATTTACTTTCCATCCCATAGACCAACCTGTTGAAACATCTCCTCTTTGAATGAGTGTTGTCCGGGCTGCATTAAACAGCTCAGGTGTTGAATATGGAGATATCTGATTGCTGGGATGTAGGCCATATAAATGTGAAACATGTCTGTGCTGATCTTCCGGATTATCAAGGTCTTCCATCCATTCCTGCAACTGACCGTATTGTCCGATCTGCATTGGTGGCAGCTTGTCAATTAACTTTTGAAATTCAGATGCAAGCTCTTTGTCTGTTCCTAATATTTTAGCTGCCTGTATTGTTTTTGTAAAAAGATCGAATAGTAACTGATTGTCCATAGTTGGACCTGCACATACAGATGGTCTTCCAGCTGGAGAATTTTCAGGAGATATCGATGGACATGTTACTAACCATCCGTTTGAAGGTTCTTCAATCAAAAAACCCTTATAGAATTCGCAAGATGATTTCATTATCGGATATACTGACCGCAAATATTCGATATCTCCGTTATATAAATATCTCTCCCATAAATGTTGTGATAACCAAGCTCCGCCCATTGGCCACATGCCCCAGTATGCCCCGTCTACAACTCCGCTTATCCTCCATATATCAGTGTTGTGGTGAGCAACCCAACCTTTACATCCATACATGTCCCGGGCAGTTTGCATTCCGCTTTCAGATAATTCCCTGATCATTTGGATTAATGGTTCGTGCATTTCCTGTAAATTGCACTTTTCTGCGGGCCAATAATTCATTTCAGTATTAATATTGATCGTGTATTTACTATCCCAGGCCGGATGGGTAGTAGGATTCCATATGCCCTGAAGATTGGCAGGCTGGCTTCCCGGAACAGAACTCGATATCAGAAGGTATCTTCCAAATTGGAAGTACATTGATATCAACTCCGGATCAAAATTAGATGAAAAATTTTTTATACGTTTATCTGTTGGTTGTTGGGATGAAGCGGATGTTCCAAGGTCAAGCTTAACCCTGTTGAAATATTTCTTATATAATACCTGATGTCTGTCAAGTAATCTTGTGAAAGATTTTCTTTGAGCTTGTGTCAGATATTTATTACTCTTTACTGATTCATTGCCTGTTAACGTTTTATAGTCAATAAAATTTGTTGCAATCGAAACAAAAATTAATACTTCATTGGCATTTTTTACTTTTATTAATCCCTTTTCAGCATAGGAAGAACCTCCTTTTCTTATTATTTTGGCTATAGTGTTAAACTTAACCTGACCAACAATACCTTCATGTGTTGAAGATATTCCAGTCATTTCAAGGGTGTTGTCATCTATTGCTTTAGATTCTTTCATTAAAGGGCTGTCTAAACCTGCTGTGAAATTAAGCTTTCCTTTTTTGTCAGATGATAGTCTGATTACTATAACCTGATCAGGAAAAGAAGAAAATACCTCCCTCTTAAAAGTAGTCCCTTCTACTTTGTAAGTTGATGTAAAAAGGGCTTTCTCAAGATTGAGTTCTCGGTAATATTCTGAATAATTTTCATGTCCCGGAAATTCCAAATTCAAATTTCCTATTGTCTGATACATTGATCCATGCTTTTGTGTAAGCATATTTTGATTGACAAGCTTTTCTGCTTCTTGATATTTGCCTTCAAATATCAGTTTCCTGACTTCGGAAAGTACTTTTAAAGCATCAGGATTATCATTTCTTGAAGGGCTTCCTGACCAAAAGGTATCTTCATTCAATTGAATTTTCTCTTTTGCAGGTGAACCAAAAACCATTGCACCTAATCTGCCATTGCCGACCGGTAATGCTTCATTCCATGCCTCAGCCGGTTTGTCATACCATAAACTAAGTTTTCCTTTTTTGGTTTCTTCTGTTTGACAAGCTATCGAAAAAAAGAGTATCAGTACCGTAAAAAACAATCTTGAGAGCTTCATTTTAGTAAGTATTTCTTTATGTTTTGTTTATTTACCAAAGTTAATTACCAACAATAAACTTGGTGGATTCTGAATAATTTTCTCCGTAAAGGGTAATTATATACATCCCCTTCTCAAGGTTAACCTGAATATTGTCAGAACAAATATCCTGCCCGTATACTTTGAAGAATACAGCCTTCCCGTTAATGTCAAAAATTGACAATGAGTTAAATGGTTCATTGTTTACTATTACGAAGTCAGAAATTACAGGGTTTGGCAATATTTTAATATTACTGCTATTTCTTAATTCAAATATTCCTGTATTATTTTCTTCTTCACAATTTGTTGCTTGTTCTCCCATGCCTGTTGGTATTGCGCCATTGTTTGTAATGTAAAACTTGTCAACTGAAGCACCATCTTCTCTGTAACAAACATTAAGTGTGTGATAACCTGTATCAAGCTGATATACCATCGGACTTTCATTTGATTGATCATGAACATCATCCCATTGCCATTTAGTTCCACCTTTAATGCCGTTCCAGTTTATCCATGTACCATCATCAACTTTTACCCAGTAGGAGTCATCATTTGCAGTTGGCACAAGTACTCTTCCCCATATCCTGTAATTCCCTTTTTCATCGAGATGAAATTTATAAATCAAATGGTCATCATTGCTTGATGTTGGTTCATTTAATGACTGAATACCTGAAACTACCGCTATTGCTTTTCCATTTGAACATCCCGTATTTGGGGATACCACCCAATTGGCACTCGATTCTGTGCATTCAGCTTCAAGCCAAACCTCTTCATTATTAGGGTTAATAACAGAAATATATAATGTGTCAGTATCAGTTGCACCATCATTATCCTTTATGGTAAGTAAAAATGTATGATCACCCGATCCAAGATCAACTTCAATGTCAGCTAATGTAGATATCTGATTACCATTTCTTGACCATGAATATTTTACAATTTTTCCATCAGGGTCTTTGCTTGATGAACCTACTAATGATACTTTAACTCCGGCAGATAATGAATCAATAACATTCCTGTCGTTTCCGCAGGATGCCTCGGGAGAAATATTCCCGAACTTTCCTCCGGGTGAAGGATCAGAAGTAAAAGAAGTAATACTTCGGGCATCTACTGTTATTGTAAGTTTATCATTGTCTATTGATAATGAACCTTCATTTAC
This sequence comes from Prolixibacteraceae bacterium, assembly GCA_017998095.1. Next base: position 3,684 of record JAGODU010000005.1, read on the forward strand.
AACTTTTTTAATGTTATTTGTTGTGAACTTGGTTAAAGTATCAATACCCATATCGTTGTTTTGAAGTGTAAGAGTTAGAGTGACAGGTTGTGTATCATTATTGACCACTACAACGGAAAAGGTTGAATCTGATAAATATGCAGTTGCTGATACTTTTGATAATGAAGACAGAGTTGTTTTTACTCTGTGTGATCCCGGTTTTATAAATTTTGAGAAATGTGACATTACATATCCTTTGTCTGTAATGTTTCCCTCATCATTTATCAATCCGTAGAAACGGCGTATGTACCAATATACAAAGGCGCTCATCCCTGCATCCATGCAGTTGTTTATTTCTTCTGCAACTTCCAGTGCAAGTGACCAAGTATTTAATTCAGGACCATCACTTCCAAAGAGATGCTCTGTCATCCAAATTTCTTTTCCTTTTTCAAGTGCAAGAGGATAATAAAAGTTAGATTTAGGAGTACCATATAAATGAGTTCCCAAAATGTCAAAATGAGAATTTGCAATTGAATCTTTTAATAACGGATCAATCATCTTTCGCTGAAAAGAATATGACTCCGGTGCAATAACCCTGCAGTTTATGTTTTGTGCATTCTCCTTTACAAAAGTTAACATCTGCTGAGGAGTCCATACAGTCCAGCCGTGCCAGTCAGGTTCGTTTTGTATTGAAATAGCATAAAGAGGTACCCCGTTATTATTCATAAACTCTACGTAATCATTAAGATGATTTACATAGTCATCATAATATTCAGGAAGAAGTACATAGTCAGTGCCTGAACTGGTCTGTGCAAGTTGCTGACGCATGTTTGAAGGTGGATTCCATGGTGAAGCAAAAACAATTGCTCCTTTACTTATTGCATATTGTGCAACAGCAAGTTCATTTGCCCAGCTGCCAGGAGAAGGGTCTACAGGCATACGAAAAATGGTTAGACCCATTTCCCCCGGGTCGTTATCAAAAGCCTTTTCCATCATGTCAGCATTAATTTGCTGACCAGTCCAGGAGTTAATGTGTATTCCTCCATATCCCCTGATTACCTGTTGCTTTGCACTCATGTCGACATTAATCGACTGAGCACTGATCGTAATTGGTTGAAAAATTGATGAAAGAGCAATTAAAAAAGTTGAAATTTTTAGTATTACATTCATTGTTAGTTAGAATATGTTAATTGAAAATTAGTTAGTATTCTTTTTATTTTTCTTTTTTAATATGCTCAACATTTGTTTTGCATATCGCTTGCCAAATTCACGATATCCTTCAGCAGTGAAATGTAAACGGTCTTTTGTTCCGGTGCAACCGGTAGATGGAATTACATAGGAGTTGGGTATAACCTGTGGCAAGGTTGCAATTATTCCATTCATGCTGGCGCATAATCCGTTTTGATCAGTATTAACCACTTCTCCCGCAAGCAAAGGGATTTCGTTGGGGTCAAGGTTGAGGTCTTTGATGATATTATCATAAACCATCTTAACTTTTTTTGTCCATAACGAATCATTTGTATTTGATTCTCCCTGATGTAATAAAATTCCTTTTATTGTGCCTTCTTCTTGTGCAAGTTTTGCCATTTCTATCAGGCGTCCGTAAGCATTATTGTCATAATCCTTTACCATCCCTTTTAACCAATCGGGCGATGTTGAAATATATTCAGCATAATTCTCTTTATCAAACAGCTCAATTTTACATCCGCCAATTGAAACATTGATTATTCCTACTTTTATTTTTTTGGGAAGTGATGCAACCATCGTACGACCAAAATAATCAGCCGGTGAAAGTCCGGTATGGCATCTGCATAAAGGAGGTACTGCATCATACCATTTTCCTTTTTCTCTTTTTAGTCCGGGGCAGTCAAGTGTCGACATTACTTTGAATCTTGGATCAATACCAATAGTGTCCTGAGCTTCTATCTTAGCATTTCCTTCCATGTTCGATTGCCCAAAACACAGATAAATGTGGAAATTCTTTTTTTGTGTTTCCTTTTTTTTATAGTTGGATGATGAGTTCTGTGCAGCAGAGCTAAATGATATCAATACCAAAAGCGTTAATAGCGTTGTTAAAATTTTCATATTCAGATATAATTAAGTTTAAGTATTGTATTAGCTGTAACTGCTAAAAGTAATAAACTATTGAGTTTCTTTCTGTAAAAATAGAAATAAGAGAGTAGTAATGTTTTTGAAATTAGATATTAGGTTTCTAAATTTGAATAAAAATAGGTGGCTAAATGTTGTATTTTAGGGGGCTTTTTTAATATTGGTAACCCATAAGTCATATTTCTTAAATGTTACCTTTTTAGTTGAAGTACCTTTTCTTTTTTCTTAAATAATTCGAAAATGACTTTATATGGAAATATCATAGGAACTGATTTTTTGTATTGAATGAATTCATCCCCAAAGTCATTTCTTAATCTCTTTTCCTCGAAAAGTTTAACATATATAATCATGAAAATTGTGAATCCTGCTGCAACCATAAAACTCCTAAAGGAATTCAATAATAAACCAAAAGCAGAATAAGCGCAAATAGTGCCGAAAAGCATAGGGTTTCTACAAAACCTGTATGGGCCTGTGGTAAGCAGATTTTTTGATCTTGGACTTATTGCTTTGTTAAATGCATCAAAGGGCCCTCCTTTCCCATGTTCGTAAAGATAAATGTTTGACCATGCACCAAATATTATACCTATGATTAACAGGATTACAGATGTTGATATTCTCAAAATATATGATTTAAAAATTATATCATTCGGCAGACTATATTCTTTAATCGAAATACTATATTGCCAATAGGGGATAAGGAATAAAACAATTGCTATTCCCAATAAATATCCTATTATATACCTTATTGTTTCTTTCATCGCACATGTGTAATTTCTCTATTACAATTTACTAATTAATAAGTATTTATTTGTTTTTTTGTAAGGTGATGTATAGCAGTTAGTATACTGACTAAAATTTATAAGTTTTTTATTTATTATAAACTTCTTATTTAGTTGAATCCATATTATTTGGAAGGAGTTTTAAAGAAAATACATAATTTTGGGAATTATCTATTTTTATAATTCTTTATTTAAACCTAATAATCATGAAACGTAAACTTTTATCTTCTCTGGTTGGTATTCTGATCATTTCTTTTTTTTCATATAGTTGTTCAAATGCGTTTTCTAAGCAGGTCTGGACCGGAACCTGGGGCACATCTCCTCAGTTGACTGAACCTCATAATAATCCGCCACAGCCGGGGTTGACCGATAATGCTTTGAGACAAACAGTAAGGGTTTCAATTGGCGGCGAAGTGCTTAGATTACATTTATCAAATGAATTCAGTAAAAGCGAAGTTAAAATAAACGATATTTACATAGCTCTTTCTGAAGGAGGAAGCTCTATAAATGCTTCTACAATAAAGTCTTTGACTTTTAATGGTTCTCCTGAAGTTGTTATTCAACCCGGACAGGCAATTGTCTCCGACCAGATAGACTTTAAGTTGAATCCACGAACTGATGTTTCAATTACAATAAATTTTGGAAAGACTCCTGATGATATAACAGGTCATCCCGGTTCGCGCACTACATCATATATTCTGGCTGGAAATCAACCTGAATCCGCAGATTTTTCAAATTCAATAACTACTGATCACTGGTATATAATAAAAGGAATTGATGTTCTTGCTTCCGATAAAGGTGGTGCAATTGCTATAATCGGCAATTCTATTACCGATGGGAGAGGCTCCGGTACCAACAAACAAAATCGCTGGCCTGATATTTTATCTGAACGACTTGTAGCCAATCCTTCTACTGCAAATATTGGCGTTCTAAATATGGGTGTCGGTGGTAACTGTGTTTTGAAAAATTGCCTTGGACCTGCTGCAGTCGATAGATTTAGCAGAGATGTTCTTGAAAGGAGTGGTGTTAAATGGGTTATTATTTTTGAAGCTGTTAATGACCTGGGCGGTACTCCCGATAGTATTACTGCCATGAAAGTTGTTGACGACCTTATTGTTGCATATTCATCTATGATTGAGAAGGCACATGCTAAAAATATGAAGGTTTATGGGGCTACTATTACACCTTTTGGTAAGTCTTTTTATTATCAAAGCTATAGGGAAGTTGCCCGTCAAAAACTGAATGAATGGATCCGTACAAGCGGAAAATTTGATGCACTTGTTGATTTCGATTTAACTGTCAGAGATCCTGAAGATTCAATGACTTTGCTACCTGATATTCATACCGGAGATTTTCTTCATTTAAATGAAGATGGTTATAAGAAAATGGGCGAATCAGTCAGTCTTGATCTTTTCAAATAAACATGATGAAAGTTTCTTTATGAATATTCTCGTTAATGCGACATTTGAATATTGAAATTTCTTATATAATATCTGATTTTTAAAAAAGAATATTCAATATTGAAAATCGATTTCCTATTAAGAGCGTAGTTTTATGTGCTGAGACGAATATAATATTTTGTCTTTTTGTCATACTAAACACAAACCATTAAATCTGAATAATTATGAAAAGAATAGCTCTTTCTGTTTCAATACTTTTAATTTGTTTTGTATCACTTGCTCAAAATCCGATTATCAGAGATCAGTTTACTGCCGATCCTACAGCCCGGGTTTTCAATGGCAAAGTATATCTTTATCCATCACATGATATCCGTGCAAAGGAAGGACAAGGCAGGCCTAATTGGTTTTGCATGGAAGATTATCATGTTTTTTCTTCTGAAAACCTTACCGATTGGGTTGACCATGGAGTAATTGTAAGCCAGAATAAAGTAGAATGGGTCAAATCAGATTCATATAGCATGTGGGCTCCCGATTGCATGGAAAGAAACGGAAAGTATTATTTCTATTTCCCTGCCAATGTTAAAGATGCTTCTATGGGAAGAGGTTTCGGAGTTGGCGTTGCTATAGCTGATAAACCTGAAGGTCCTTATGCTTCTCAGGAAAAGCCTATTGCAAAATTGGGAGGTATCGACCCTAATATATTCATTGACAAAGACGGACAAGCATACATTTATTGGTCAATGGGCAAAATTTTCGTTGCAAAGCTGAATGAAAATATGCTCGAATTAAGTTCAGAAGCTAAGGTTTGTGAAGATTTACCTAAGAAAGGACTTATTGAAGGACCATGGTTATTTGAAAGAAATGGAATTTACTATATGACATATCCTCATGTGGAAAATACAATTGAAAGGCTTGAATATGCTATGGGTGATAATCCGATGGGACCATTCAAATTTGCCGGCGTTATTATGGATGAATCACCCATGAATTGCTGGACAAACCATCATTCTTTTATTGAATACAATAATCAGTGGTATTTGTTTTATCACCAAAATGCTTATTCTCCTTCTTTCGATAAAAACAGATCTGCTTGCATCGACAGCATGTTCTTTAATGAAGATGGTACTATTCAAAAGGTTATACCTACTCACAGAGGCGTTGGTTTAACTGAAGCTTCTTCTGAAATACAAATTGACAGGTATAGCAACATCAGTGAAAAAGGAATTGAAATCTCATCTCTTGATACAACAAACAGATTTTTGGGATGGAAAACTACAATGAGTGAAAAGGGAGCGTGGATAAAATATAATGCTGTTTCTTTTTCTGCAAAAAATTATAGTAAGCTTATTGCTAGGTCATTATCAAAAGAGGGTGGTGTGATAAAAGTTTATACCAATTCTGTTAATGATGAAAATCTTGTTTCAGAGATAACTATTCCAAAAAGCAGTGAATGGGTTAATGTCGAAACTAAAATTAAGAAAAAGCTTAACGGCAAACATGACCTGATCGTTTTGTCTGATAGCAATAAAACTATCGAATTTGACTGGCTAAAGTTCAGTAAATAAAGATACAGAAAAGCAATAATAAGATATCAGGTAATAAGTTCCCTGATCTTTTTATGGCTTTTTTATCACATTGATTATTGCTCCTTCTTTCTCATTTGAAAAGGTTAAAAATCCTTTTTTTGTTAAGATATCAAGAATCGGAGCAGGTACAAATGGAGTGGTAAATTCATAAATCTCATTAGAGTTTATTTTGCCAGTCTCTTCAATGATAGTATTTAAAGGACTACCTCCCGATTGAATAATTTCTCTCGCATCAAAGTGTTTGACTATCATTGATTCATTGTACCAGTCCGGCAATTCTTTTACCAGATAGGATGAATCAGATAATGATCCAAAGAGTGGCTCCTGACCTACTTTAGACCTTATTAAGTTAACAAGGTCTTCAATTTTAATTTCTCCAATAGAAGAGGCTTGTTGCAGAGTGGCAATTTTTGCAACAGTCCTTCTGAGAATTGGTTTTTTTAAAACAGCAAAAGCCGGAGAAATCTCAATTAGTATTTCTTCCATAAATGGGTAATTGTCAAGTAATTCTCCGACTTTTGTTTTTGGAGTTATATCCATATTTGTTTATTTCTTCGAATATGAAAGTAGTCTTTGTTCACCCTCAAGTGCCCGCAGATGAGTGAGATCCTGGGTGAACTCAATGGTTCCAAGGTATTTACCTTCTTTATCTCTTAATGCAAAGTACTCAATGTATATAAACCTCTGATGCATGTTTATCCAGAAAGCAGCGCTGTTTTCTTTTCCACTCTTGAAATCTTCAAGTATCTGATCTACAACGTGGACACTTGAAGGAGGATGACACATTCTTACATCACGGCCTAAAATAGCCCGGTTTCGGGTAAATATTCTCTCCTGTCCTAAGCTGAAAAACTTAACTTTATCATCCTTGTCAACGAAGGTGATGTCGATAGGTAATGTTTTAAAAAGAGATTCCAGTTCTTCAATATCAAAGCTACCGGTTGATAGGTTAATGCTGTTTTTAGTGTTGAATTCTACTCCGCTTACCTCTACATTCTCCGGTTTCCATTCAGTGTCAGGGTCATACAGGCAAAATCCAAATTCCATTGTTTGTGAATAGACTGACCACCAGTCGCTGTCAGTTAAAGTATCCATACACATTGGAAGCAGAATTTCTTCTTCCTTGCCAATCATGTCTTCGACACCTTTTACAGCAGGATGCATCAGTAATTGAATGATATTTGGAAGATCATCAACTGTAATAGCTTCCTGATTGCTGACTGCCTCTATCGATCCCTTTATTAACTCTCTGATTTCATCGTGCTTGCCCCACATTACTTTAGGGGGTCCTGTTATTCCTGCTTTTTCAAGGAACGGAAATACCAGATACTCTTTTCTCTTATAATGTTTATCAACATCATAAAGACTATTAAATTTTGTATGAACGGAAATCAACCATCCTTTTAAGCCTTCTTCTGAAATGTTTTTTGAATTATTAAAAAGAGAATGCAAATCATCAATCACTTTGTATAATTCGATGTTTTCCTTTTTCAATGTATCAACGGGATGTCCCGGAGGAATTGTTTTTGCACCTGATTGATCTATGTGTCCATCCAAAACCATTGAATGTATGTCACATAGCTTCAAGACTTCTTCCACTGGCAAGCCTTCAGAGATAAGCTCCTGCTCAACTTCTACCACTTCATCATAAGGTATTGATTTAAGAATTTCAGTAAGCCTTTTTCTTACCATATCCGGCGCTTCCCCATCATGAAGTTGCAATATCATGTGTTTCAGCAGTTCTTTTCTTCTTTGAGAGTTGTTGATTAATTCACTCATTCCTTTATCTTTTTTAAAATATTTTTTAAACAATTATAATCCGATAAAGTTTAAATATAAAAATTTATGCCCAGATAACAGTTTATAATTATTAAGAGATTCTCTAATTAACAAGTATCGGAATAGTAATAAAAAAAAATTAATATGAGTTAATCAATTTTAAGGGTCTCAATTTTATCCATCAAATCCATTATTTGAGATTGCCTCGACCTCATATACGGGCCGGGGTTTGTGACGCTGTATTTAAGAGGTGATGGGAGTGAAGCAGCAATTAGTGCAGCTTCGCCACGGGAAAGATCTTTACTTTTTTTGCGAAAATAAATTGAAGAAGCTTTTTCAACTCCATAAATACCTTTTCCGGTTTCAATGACATTTAGATAAACTTCCATTATTCTTTCCTTGCTCCAGAATGTTTCAATGAGAAATGTGAAATATACTTCAAGTCCTTTTCGGAAAAATGAACGCTGAGGCCAAAGAAAAACATTTTTCGCAGTTTGCTGACTAATAGTGCTTGCGCCTCTTATTTTTTTGCCTTTTTTATTGTGTTCAATAGCTTTTTCAATAGCTTTACGGTCAAATCCGTTGTGTTTTACAAAAAGATTATCTTCAGCAGCAATAACTGCTTTAACCATGTTGGGAGAAATATTTTCAATTTTCACCCAGTCTTTCTTGAGGATAATGCTTTCACCTTTAAAAGATTGAGAAATTGTTTTAGAAATCATGAATATAGTTACCGGAGGATTAATGAACCTATAAGCAGCTGTAAAAAAGATTGTTGATCCAAAAAAAAAGATTAGGATAAAAAATATCAGTCTGAATACCTTGCTAATAAAAGATCTTTTTGGGGATTTCTTTTTAGCTGGTTTTTTTTTCGTCGGGTTCTTTTTTAATGACTTCAGATTTATCATATTAAGGCATTTAGATTGTTCTACATATAAAATCAATAATAATTTTATTGAGAGGTTAATCTATGAGATTAATCTGATCTGCTCATTGACAGTTTACCATGCAGTATTCCTTTAATTGAGATAAGGTTATCTGAAAGTTCAGTTAAACGTATTGCAATTCCTTTAACGGCAACAACTTCCATGCATTTATCATGGGCTAGCATGAACCTTTGGGTTGACAAAATCTCATGATAATAATCTTCAATTGTAGAAGATATCTGATTTATTACTTCTCTCCTTTGAGGGTTGTAAATCAGTGTGACAGTACCGGCAACTTCGTTGTTGCATTGCCATTTTCGTTCTACTATATTTTTACTAATAAGTTGACGAATAGCCTGAGAGCGATTAGAAAAATGATTTTCTTTAACGTATTCGTCGAGAGCTTCAAGTAAATCAGCTTCGATAGAAATTCCAAAACGAGTCACCGACATAGTAGGGTTTTTTAATAAAACATTGTACTAATGTAATAATTTCAGAAGATTTATTTTAATAGGGAGTGTTTTAATTATCAATTTTAAGTTGTAAATTACAAATGCTGAAAATTAATTTTTTATTTTATAAAGAAATAAATTATTTTTAAAATTATAAATAATCAACCAATTCAAAACTGATGAGTCACCCATCCTTGACGATAAAACATATTCTTCTCCTATTAATATGGGGATCTCATCTACCTAAAAAAATTAGCTGTTATGAAAAAATTATTTTTAATTGTAGTTGTGCTGTTTTCATTGCAAGTTGCAAATGCACAGAATGCTGAAAATAAGTGGGGTTTAGGTGCCGGAGCCGGTTATTATCACAATTTTAACTGGGGACAGTCGGATGGCTTAATGCCGGAGTTTTACCTGAACAGATACTTGTCACCCTCTTTTGATCTAGGAGTTAAAGCCAATTTAGGCTGGATGTTCAATGATTTAGAGAAACTTGGAAGTTCTGAAAAGATTTCAACCGATCTTGGTAATTTCTTTCTTGATTTAAGGTACAAGCTTAATAATGGAAAAGTGATACCTTTGACCAGCAAATGGCAACCTTTCATTTTTGGAGGTATAGGTTTGCTGAGTGACAATAGTAATAAATTCATGGATTTCAATGGAGTAGGCGAAGAAGGAGTTCCTGAAAATGAAAAATTCAATTACTCATGGGTTAATTTTGAAGCCGGAGTTGGAACCAAATATATGCTTAGCCAAAGCTGGGCTTTGTTCGGTGAACTTGGTTTTATAGGAGGTGTTAATGGTAAACACAGCTTGTATGATGAAAACCAGGTTAAGACCGGAGAAGTAAAAGCGCATGATAATTTCTTAAAAGCAATTGTAGGTATTGAATGGGCCTTCTCTACAAAGCTTGACAAAGACAGAGACGGTGTTGCCGATCATAAAGATAAATGTCCTGATACACCTAAGGGTGTTGTTGTTGACAAAACAGGTTGCCCTTTAGATAAAGATGGCGACGGAATTCCTGATTCAGAAGATTTATGTCCTGATGTAAAGGGACTTGCTGCATTTAAAGGTTGTCCTGACACTGATGGTGACGGCATAGAAGATAAAAAAGATGATTGTCCGGAAGTTAAAGGTCTTGCTGAATTCAAGGGATGCCCTGATACAGACGGAGACGGTATAATTGACAGTAAAGATGATTGCCCGACTGTTAAAGGAGTAAAAGAATTCAATGGTTGTCCTGATACAGATGGAGATGGAATCAAAGACAGTGAAGATGAATGTCCTACTGTTCCGGGAGTGAAGAAATTCAACGGATGTCCTGACACTGATGGTGATGGAGTTTCAGATAAGAACGATGCTTGTCCTGATACTCCTAAGGGAGCTAAGGTAGATGCTAAAGGTTGCCCGACTGACAGTGATAAAGACGGAGTATATGATGGCATAGATGAATGTCCTGATGTATTTGGTGTTGCATCAAAGAAAGGATGCCCAGATGAAGAAGATATGGATAGTTGGTTGAAAAACACTAAGGTTAATTCAATCTTCTTTGAAACAAACAAATGGGATATATCAACAGATTCAAAAGACAGGATGGACAAGCTTGTTAAACTGATGAAGAGCAATAAGAAAGCAAAAGTTAAAGCATCAGGATTTGCTGACCCAAGAGGTACTGAACCAGCTAACAAGACTCTTTCTATAAACAGAGCTAAAGCAGCTGCCGATTATCTTGTGTCACAAGGCATTGACAGAAATAGAATTACTACTTCCGGACTTGGAGAAGAATTCACAGGAAAAGAAAATACTATGAGTGATCCTGAATTGCAGAATTCACGTCGTGTTGACTTTTCATTGTTCAAATAAGATTATTTTTAAATAATAATTGAATATAAGCAGCCGGGATTATTTTCCGGCTGCTTTTTTTTAGGGTAAAATCTTTTTTAGTTGTCATAATACTGTTGATTTATATTTTTGATTACTTTTCAGTATGAAAAATGAGCTAAAGAGAATATTCTTCTTATTGTTGGTTTCATTGGTTATAAATACATCTGATGCAGCAATAGTCATAAATGAATTTATGGCATCAAATTCAAGTGAAGAGACTGATCCTGAATATAATGAAACTTCCGACTGGATTGAAATATACAACTCAGGAAACCTGCCGGTTCAATTAAAGGGGTATTATATTACTGATAATTTTTCTGATCAATATAAATGGGAAATCAAAGAAAATATTGAATTAGGAGCTGATAAATATCTGATAATATGGGCGGATGGCAAGAATGAAGGACTTCATACTAATTTTAAAATTTCAGCAGATGGCGAAGAATTAGCAATAGTTTCACCAACAGGAGAGTTTCTTGATTCATTGAAGTTTGGTGCACAAAGTCCAAATATTTCAATGGGAAGGATAAGTAATATCAATGGTCAGAAGGTTTTTTTTACAAATCCTACACCGGGAGAAAAGAATAGTACAAGTTATTTCGTTGATATCATTAGAAGTGTTCCTGCTTTTTCAGTAATGGGGGGTATAATCAGAACTCCATTTTCTTTAAATATTAAATCAAAATTTGGAGGAGAAGTTAAATTCACTCTTGATGGATCAGAGCCAACAGAGAATTCACCTTCCTTTTCTAATCCTGTTCAAATATCTAAAAATACAGTTGTAAGAGCCAGAATTATTAAGCCGAATATGATTTCCGGTCCTATAGTTTCAAATACTTATTTGTTCGATACAGATGAAGAAATCAATGATCTTCCTGTTATTTCAATTACTGCCAATCCAAAAGATTTGTGGGATGAAGAAGTAGGTATTTATGTTCAGGATTTTAAGCCCGAGTGGGAAATTCCAATAAACATTGAAATGTTTGAAAATGATGGAAGTGACAGGGCTGCATTTAATTTAAAGGCAGGGATGAAAATCAATGGACTTTATTCATGGCAATTACCGCAAAAGATGCTTGGAATTTACTTCAGAAAGAAATACGGGGAGGGGAAACTGGATTATCCTTTAATCTTTAATAAATCAAGGAAGAGCTATAAGACTTTTGCATTGAGAGCTTCGGGGAGTGACTGGAGTAATTCGATGTTCAGGGATGCGATGGTTCAGAATTCTACAATGGAAAATACTGATTTGGATAATAGTGGGTTCAGGGCATGTGTAGTGTATTTCAATGGTCAATATATGGGGATTCATAATATCAGAGAAAAGATAGATGAAGATTTTATTATTGGCAATCACGGAGTTGAAAAAGGTACTTTTGATATGGTTGAAAATGAAAATTATGCAGAAGCCGGTAGTCTGGATGCATATAATAAATTCAAAGTGTTATATCTAAAAGACCTTGCCCAAAAGGCAAACTGGGATTCAGTTTTAAGTTATATAAACATCATAAATTTCACGGATTTAATTTGTACTGAAGTGTATGATGGAAACACATCAATAAGCCATAATATAATGGCATGGAAACCCAAGCAAGGCGGATTGTGGAAATGGATAATAATGGATCTTGACAGGGGGTTTTTTAATGTGGGGGATCACCTTATAAAATACTATGTGAATCAGGATGAATGGCCTTTTTACAAACTAATGGAAAACGATTATTACAGGCATTATTTTGGGAAAAGACTTGCTGATCATCTGTTTACGACATTTAATCCTGTAAGGATAAATAAATTGATTGATTTTCATGTGAAAACAATAGAAAAGGAAATGCCAAATCATATAAAAAGATGGGAAGGGACATCTTCAAGTTATGGAAATCCTATACCGTCGATGAATTATTGGTATGATGAAATAGAATCAATGAAATATTTTGCAGGAAAACGTCCTGAAGTGCTGCTTGAAAATCTTACTTCTTATGGTTTCAACAAACCTCTTTCATTAGAAGTTATAACGGTTCCATCAAATGGTGGAAAGCTTACTTTAAACGGATTGAAGGTGCCTGTTTCAGATTGTAAGGGTCAATATCCTTCAGATGAAGAGATAGTTATGATGGCAGAGCCAAATAACGGCTATGTTTTTAAAGGTTGGGTAAAAGCGGAAAAGGTAAATATCATAAAATCTGAAGATAATTGGAAATACAATGATTCCGGGAAATATCCAGGGAATGATTGGATGAATACTGATTTTAATGATTCAGCATGGAAAACAGGTAATGCAGAATTTGGATATGGAGAGAATGATGAAAACACTGTAATTGGATATGGTGGAGACTCGAGAAATAAATATGCGACAGCTTACTTCCGAAAAAACTTTAATTATAATAAAAGCAGTAACATTAAAGATATAAAAGCTGCTGTAAAATATGATGATGGAGTAGTCATTTATCTGAATGGCAGGGATATATCAAGAATAAATATGCCTGAAGGAGTAATAGACAATGAAACATTTGCATTGAGTTCAATAAGTTCGGAAGAAGAAAATATATTCAAAGAAATCATTATCGATGAAAGTATCTTAAAGGATGGAGTTAATACATTGGCTGTTGAGGTTCATCAGGTAAATGCCTCAAGTTCTGATTTAAGTTTTGATTTTTATATACAAGGAAACCAGGAAGGTGGAGATAGTTTTGTTTCTGAGGATGACAATTATACATTCGTTATCAATGAAGGTATGCAACTTTCTGCTGTATTTGAAAAAGAAGGATACTGTGAAATACCTTCTGAAATAAAAGACAAAGTAACTCTAAGTAAAGATTGTTCACCATACGTAACCACAGGTGATGTAATTGTTTCTAAAGGAGGAAAATTAATAGTTGAGCCGGGAGTAGAGATATTTGTTCAGGAAGGAGCATCGTTTTATTTAAGCGGGAGTATAGATGCAAAAGGAACAAAATCTGATCCGGTAGTTTTTAAAAGCAATCCGAAAAATGCAGAAGGAAGATGGGGAGTAATAAGTTTTACTAATGCTGAGGACACTTCATTTTTTCAAAATGCTGTAATTCAAAATGCTTCATTTGGTAAACATCCTGTAAGAGAAATAGCTGCAATATCAGCTTTTAACTCTGTTATTGTTATAGATAGTATAACAATTACAGATGTAGAAGGAAATCCAATATTGGGAAGATATTCGGATATTACATTAACAAATAGCAACTTGCATTCAAAAATAACCGGGGATATTATAAATGTAAAATATGGCAAAGGAAAGGTTGATAATTGTGATTTTACGGGAAATGATCAACCCGATAGTGATGCTATAGATTATGATGATGTCAAAAATGGAATAATTGCTAATTCAAGGATACATGATTTTACAGGATATAATAGTGATGGAATAGACATTGGGGAAGGAGCTGAAAATATTCAAATTGAAAAAGTACTAATTCATGATATAACAGACAAGGCTATTTCGATTGGTCAGGAATCAACTGTAACTATTAGTAATTCAGTTATATTAAAATGTAATCTTGGAGTAGGAGTTAAGGATTCATCAAATTCATATATAAATCATTGCACTTTTTATGGAAATAACATTCCGGTTTCTGCTTTTGAAAAGATACCGGGACATGCAGGAGGAAATGTGAATATTTATAATACAATTCTTTCAAATTCATATGAGTCAAGCTTTTATAAAGACAAATACTCAACTATGGCAATAAATTACTCTAATTCCGACAATGATAGTCTTATTTTCGGTGGGGGGAATAAATATTCAGATCCGTTATTTGTAAATCCCGTAAACAATGATTTTTCTTTATTGCCGGGGTCGTATTGCATAAATAGTGCATCTGATGGAAATATAGGAGCAGAATATGAAATCAGCTTTCTTAAACCCGATATAATGATTTCTGACATTGCTTATCTTACTGATGCTGATAAAGAAAACCTTGAATTTATAGGGATATATAATCCCGGATTAGAGCCGGTTAATATAAGTGGTTATCATTTTGAAGAAGGAATAACATTCACATTTCCTGATGGTATAATTATTAATCCAAATGAAAAGGTTTATGTAACTTCCAATACTGCCTCTCCTTTCTGGGAAGGTAGGGGAGCAAACATTTATTTATGGGAAAACGGGAAGCTGGCAGATGAGGGTGAAAAAGTAAAAATAGTTACTAAAGCAGGAATAGTTGTCGATCAGGTTAGATATAACAATAAAGAACCATGGCCCAATGTTCCTGACTCTTATTATGCAATTACTCTCAAAAGCTTTAATGTAGATAATCATTTTGGAAAGAACTGGACAACAGATACAAAAGATAAGATAGTAAACGTGAGTATAGTTGAGAAGATCAGTTCTTTAAAGATTTATCCCAATCCGGCAGAGGGATTTGTCAACATTAAAGGATTCGATGCCGGCGATAAGAATATTGAATTGTTAGACCTGGCAGGTAAATTAATACTAAAAGAGCCGATTCATGGAGAAACGACTCTTTTAGACCTTAATGGAATTAGTAGCGGTTTTTATCTTTTAAAAGTTGGCCGCCAAACTCAAAAACTTATAGTTAGATAAAATGCTTTTATTTTCTTTCTTTTTTGTACCCCAGTTTTACAATTTTTGGAGCATTATTTTCTGTTTTCATAATAAGTAAATACATTCCTTCACTTAAATTGCATGAGCTGAAATCAAGTAGGTGACTATCATATCCTGAAGATTCAAAGTCAAAACTTTTAATAATAGCACCATTTATGGTATAAAGCTCGAACAAAACGTTTTGTTTTTCAGGTGAAATATAATCTACATTCAGGATTCCTGAAAATGGATTAGGGAAAACAGTAAGTGATTTAGCAAGTTCATCAACAGGGACATAGTTAGATGGTTTCACAATTACCTGTATAATATCTGAACCTTCTTTTTCTCCATCATTAACTATAAGTTTGATTGAGTAAATTCCGTCAGCATCAGGTGTAAATGAAGTAATTGCTGAATTGGAATTAATTAATGTAACCTTGCTGCCTGCTGGTCTTGAAATGAATGACCATTTATAAGTAATTACTGAGCCTTCAGGATCATATGATGAAGATCCGTTGATGTTTACAGTTTTACCGAATTCAATAGTCTGATCTGCTCCGGCATCTGCAATAGGTGCCTGATTTTCAGTTATAGTGACAACTATTTCATCCTGGGTACTTTGTAATTCTCCATCAGTTACTACTAGTCTGAATCTATATAATCCTGCAATATCTCCAGTAAAAGTAGGATTTGAAATATTGTTTTTATCCAGTGAAGCAATACTTCCTGAAGGTTTACTGGTCAATGTCCAATAATAAGTTAGAGAGTTTCCTTCAGGGTCATAAGATCTGCTTCCGTTAAGTTGTATAGCAGAACCAACGGGTAATGAGAAATCATCGCCTGCGTTAGCAACGGGGACATGGTTTTCAGAAGTTATTATTACAATAGCTTCAGGACTGTCATAATAGCCATTGTTTACAATTAGAGAAAGGGTGTAATTTCCAAATAAATCAACCGTAAATTGCGGGTTAGGGATATTTGGATTTGATATTATTGCCTTACTGCCTTTTGGTTTGTTTTTAAACGACCAGCTATAATTGAGTTGCCTGTTATCAGGGGAGTAGCTTTTACTTCCATCAAGGTTGACAATATTTCCTTTGATTACATTTTGATCTGGACCTGTAATCGCAACAGGAACAAGTGGTGTAATATTAGAACTATATTCGATATGCAGTACAGCTACACCGGTAACATCACCTTCGTAAGCTTCAGCGGTACGTGTACCTGTTCCTGTAAAGAAGAATGACATTGAATTTCCTGAAGACCATCCATCACGTTCTACAATTTCCTGAACTATTGTTGATATTTCAGATGTTTTTTGAGCATCAGCTGATTCACCCTCTGTGTTCCATGGAAGTGGATTCCAATTTACAAAAGAAATAGTAGTTGGCCTTGATGAAATATTAAAGTTATCAGTATTAAAAGTTACAGGGTTGTCTGAAGCTTCTCCTTTTATCATTACAGAGGTTTCATTGTTAGTTACTTCATCACACTTGAATTTGATATACGCATTATTAACAACAACATTTTTAGGGATTTCAATATTGTTAAATCTTAGTCCCACTATCTGATCTCCACCCGGTTGCTGGTCGTAGCACAATTCTATATCGGTACTGGTTAACCATACCTGTCCGGAATTGATATTTTGTTCAGCATCATCGCTTCCCTGATTTATAGGAATATCAAAAGAAGACATCAAAATTTCTTCGTTTACATATATTATTAGTTTAGCAGTTGACGATCCAAATGCATCAGAAACTTTATACGTAAGTTGGTCAGTGCCGTGAAATCCTTTTTCAGGGAAAAAAGTGATTGTATTATCCGGGTTTATAGTTGTAGTACCATGCAAAGGTTGAACTTCGATTTTAACTGTCCAATATAGTTTATCTCCATCGAGGTCAGTATCATTTTTAACGACATTAGCAGTAACGCTATAATTCTCCAAAGTGGATATTGTGTCATTTAATGCAACCGGTAAAGTGTTATTCTTTATAACAATTTGAAGATCTGCTTCATCTGAAAGCTGATTTGAATCAGTTGCTCCTAAAGCAAAGTTGAAAGTTCCTTTATTTTGAGGTATTCCATCAATGATTCCTGTTGAACTATTTAAACTTAGTCCTGGAGGGAGGACCCCTGATACTACTCTCCAGCTGTAAGGAGGTGTTCCACCTGATACCGAAAGCTCTTTATTATATGGAATGCCTTGAATGCCATCGGCAAGAGAGGTTGTATTGATAGATATATCAGGAGGTGATGCAATCCAGTTAGCGGGATCGTTTCCATAAAGAGTTAATGCTTTACGAAGCAATATATTGCCATTGCCATCAGCATCGGGCCAGGGGAATTTATTGTCATATTCAACTTTGTCGATTCTTATATAAGGGAAAATAGTTAATCCCTCTTCAGAATAAGAATTTGCTGATTTAAACAAAGTAATTTCTTCACCACCATTATTTAATCTGGAAGGGTAGTTATAAACCTTAGTTGCTGAACTTAATGATTTGAGGTTTCTGAAATCCTGAGGATTGATGGTTGACTCAACAAGATAAACAGATTCCCCTGACTTTAATGATGTTTTCTCAGGGAATTCAAAATTTACACCTTCAACTTTCCAGGATAGGAGAGTATTTTCATTCCAGAGATTTATGATGTCATTACTTGTATTTACAATTTCAATAAATTCGAAGCCTCCTTCCCCGGGATTATACATTAGTTGTTTAATAACCAGAGGACCAATTCTTGGATATGAATTAACTTTATTAAGAGAAACTGCAGATTGGGCTATAAAGTTATCATTTCCATCTGAAAGGATAAACCTGCCAAAAGAAACACCGGTTTCAATTTCACCATAATCGAATCCATGTTCATATCCTGTAAGGTCTCCGGCTGCATTAGCTGAAAATATATATACTTCTTCACCATGAGAGCTTAAAGAAAAGGATGTGCCAAATTCATTATTTGAATATAGCATGGTAGAACCTGAATAATGTCCTTCGTTGAAGACTTTATATCCAAAAGCCGGAATTGTAGTTCCCTGAGGAATTTTCCATTTTTTTGGATTACTTCTGTTATCTGATAAATACCATCCGCTTACGTCAATACTTTTAGAGTTTGGATTATATATTTCAATAGCATCAGTAGCAGGTTGTTCAGAATTAGAAAGAATTTCATTTATATAAACCGGATCGAAGGTTATGATAGCATCATCTGACTTTGGAGAACCGTTAATTGAAGAAGAAGCTCTCCAGTTATTCCCATCAGACCAATTATTATTCAGGTTTGAATTAATAGGAACAAGTGTGAATCCTAATCCGTCAGAAGATGTTGGCCATGGATTATTATCATTATATTTGAAAGTAATGATAGTATCACCTGCCACGTCTATAATGCTTAATCTTTCTCCTTTATTATCGAGTTGTCCTTCAAAAACCCCGTTTGGGTCGAAACCATATCTTTGTCTGAAATAGAAGTCATTAGAAGCCAGAACAAAAAAACCTCCAGGTTCTATTTTAGCATTTGTAGTAAATGAATAAGAAATGCCGTCTGTAAAAGCAGAACCGGTTAGGTTTATTGTTTTGGGACCTGTATTTTTAAGTTCAATGAATTCAAATTCAGAACCACTTATTTCCCCATCATCAAGTGGATTGTAATTTATTTCAGTAATCTGTAAATTTTCAATATTTTCAGCAACATTTAGCTGAATCGTATGCAAGGCGCTCCAGGTGTTTGAACTGAGAATACGGGCTTTAATAATAGTAGTTTGAAGTACATTTACTGATACTTGATTTCCCCCGTCAGCTGCTTTTGAAGATATTGTACCTCCTGATTGTCGGGGGTCACTTCCATCAAGAGTATATTTGATAGTTCCGGATGAATTTGGGTTTATGACAGATATATTGGTGCCTTTATTTATTTCGATGATGCTAAATTCAATTTCGTCATTATCGATTTTAAATTTGGGTGAAGAAATAGAAGGAAGAAGTTTTTCATCTTTAAGTTGTTTAATTACAATATCAGTCCTATATGGGAAATATTTACTCAATGTGTTATTAACCATGGGTTTCCAGTGGTCGTCTTTTGTATACCTTGGCCAGCCGTCAACATCTCCCCATCTGGCAGATTCTGCAATAACTGCAGTGTCAATTTCCAAAGTGCGTTTTAAGAAAGTATTTGCCGTGAATTCAGGGGTAAGGACTCCGTCGTTATATAGATGTTTAAAGGCTCTGTCTGCAAAGCGTTGCCGATATTCAGCATTTGCCGATAATTTGAAATGGAGCCATTGAGGATTAAATTGCCAATAATCGTATATTTCCATTCTATTCCCATAATTTCTAGTGGCTAAGTCAACCCTGTTCTCGTACAATCCGATATTGGGATTTCCAGGAACTGCTTCATAAAGAAGAGTGTGTTCATTGTCATGAGCAAAAAATTTAAAACCTTCAGCACCATTTCTATTATAAATGGCGTAAAAGTTATTTGGGCTGTTATTTCCTCCAAAAGCAGAAACCGGTGCATCAAAATTGCCGGTGTAAAAAATGATATTCATGTAATCAATCAAATTATCGACATCAAGCAAAACTTTTATATTCGGATCTCTTTTCCCTGTGGCATCAAGTCCCTGAATACGATAGTAATTTGTGTTGCTTTGAAATCCGGAAACGCAATAGTCCCATAATTCTCTCCAGGCACTATCGTTTCCGTCAGTTGTACCATCTTTTTTGATCACATCATAATCTTCTTTAGAACCGCCCAAATAAGATTCAGCAAAGCGGGCTTCTGAACGTTCCTGTGTTTGATATAATCCCCAATATAAGCCATTGATATAAAGATGATAATATCTGCTTCTTGTATAAGGTTGATTCATAAATCCTTGTATGTCTCTGGAGAATACATCGCGGGTGAAAGTGTAGTAAGGAGCTTCACTTGTTCCTTTACTCCATGAATAATTCTGTGCACATCTCAAGTCAACCTTGTCGAATGAACTGACTCCCTCGTTTTCAAAAAGAGGAAAATCAAGTTTACCTTCACCATATTCTTTTCTGAAAAATAAGCGGAAAGCATGTTTTTTGAACCAGCCATTTCTGCTATAGCCACCCCTTATTCTTAATCCGGAATTGATTTGAAAACCTTTTGAACCATCTGGATTTAATAATTCAACAGATGCAGGGCGCTCCCATTCTTCACCATCTTGTTCTGCATTGACGTATATTCCGGTTTGCGAATTAAAAAGATTTTTCAGGTCAGTTGTAACTGAAATAGTAGGGACTTCAAGTAATGCATCATCAATAAGGTCTTTATATCTGCTGTCATTAGTGATATTAGGATCGATTAGCAGATCAATGTCCTGACTGTTTATTCTTGATGTAGAAGGCCAGTCATGACCGGGATTATTGATCTGGTTCTTTAGTTCGGTTATAAAAATATATGAGCACGTATTTGTTTCACTGAAATCATAACCTTCTTTTTTGGTAGTTGCCCGGACAACAACTCCGGGAGTTTTCCCTCTGCCGGTTGTACTTGAAGGATTAATATTCACTTTTGCAGGTGAACTTTTAACAATAGCAGTAGAAGATGTAGCAGGATCAGTTCCATCAAGAGTATAGTAAATACTCATGCCACTGACGGGAGACGAAATAGTAACATCGAAAGGTTTATCATAAAAGCCATGTTTAACAGAGAATAAAGGTTTTTCAGCCTTAGGGTTGGTAATGATATCTCCAACAAGATTGACGGTAGCAAACAATGATGGATTACTCCACGATTGATCAGTTTTTGCATACCAACTTATCTTATTATCTCTTTCTCCTCCGTTATCATCGTCATGAACATGAACATCAAGTCCAAGCAATGTTCCATTCTTTGGATTTCTTTCTCCAAGAGTTGACCAGGGGAATTTAGTTTCAAGAGTATAGCCATTCGATCTTCCTGCTATTTTAAAATCAACATTATTAGTCCCCCCGTTGCTTGAATGAATATTCAGATCATTCCATCTGAAAGAATATTGATAATCAGTGCTGCCGTAAGAAGTTAGTTTATTATTTTCAATGTCAATATAAATTTCAACTGCATCATCCCACCAAACATCTCCTGAATCATTTATTTTTGATTCATCAGTAACAAAAACAAGTATGTACAGATTGTCCTGATCCCAGGTAGCTTTAAACCATGCTGAAAAGTCAGAATTTGGAACTGCATTACCGGCAAGTATATTCTCAATATTTTCAGCATTATAATTATTCCACAATGCATCAATGTTCCCATCAATTATGGGAACAGAGGTGGTATTTTTAATTTGAAGTACGGATTGTGAATTACCTTTGCTACTGCAAAATAAACTTAAAGTAACAATAATTAAGAAAGATAATAATGAGTTGATTTTCATATAAATTGGTTTGAATTAAGGAGGGTTAAAAATAGTTAAATATTTTTTGAGGAAAGAATAATTCAAAAAAAAAGCTGACTTTATTATTTGTCAGCTTTTTTAATAAATTTTTCTATAAGATCACTTTATTGCCCCTGCAATAATAAATGTTGCAGCAAATGATAAAATTGCATATAATTCAGGGAATGCAGCAAGGATTAGTGTATTCCCAAAAACGTCATATCCGTTTCCGATTGAAGAAATCCCGTTTGCACAAATCTGACCTTGTCTGATTGCTGATAAAAGACAAACGAACCCAAGAGCAGTTCCTGCGCAAATTATTGCTATTCCTTGATAAAGAGTCATTTCAGGTGATACGACTCCGAATATCGCTGTAAATACGAAATATCCGGCAAAGCCATATATACCCTGAGTACCGGGCATAGCAGATAATGCCATGTAATTACCAAAGGCTCCGCTATTCTTTTTGACTGCCCCGAGGGTTGCATTACCTGCGATAGTAACACCATAGGCACTGCCAATGCCTGATAATGCAATCATAAGACCTATTCCGATCCAGGCTAAAATAAATGGAAGATTCATAATTTTGATTTTTTATTGTTTATATTTTGTTTTATTTTTTACTAAATGGTGAATAAGGACTACCTCCTCCTGCAAAGGTTGAATTTTTATAAAACTCAACAAATGTCAAACGCATTGAGTGAACAAAACCTCCTAATGCTCCCATAAATAAATTTACTGCATGGCCGAATAATAAAATTGCAGCCATTATTATAAAACTCACAACCGGAATATCTCCGCTTAGTTGTGTTGCTAAAAGATTAAATACAAATCCCAGGATTCCACTGGAAATTCCTAAAGCAAATAGTCGGATATATGACAATATATCACCTAATAATCCGGTAACCATATTATAAGCTCCCCATAATCCGGAACCAATATTTGAAAAAATACTTTTCCCGGGAGAATTAAAAAGTAAAATCATACAGCCAGATATGCCGTATAATATGTATTGTCCAATTTTAATTGATAATTCAGCAGCCTCTTTTTTTGGCATCAAATAAAAAGCTACAGTTCCAAGAATTAAAATAAGCCAGCCAAAGGTTCCAATCGAATATTTCCATCCACTTTGTTTAATTTCATTTGCTGCTTTTATGAACATTCCAAATATTACCTGAAATGCTCCAAAAGCAATAGCACCCATAAACAAAATATCGTTTATCGATTTTCCGTTTGCTTTAAGGTTTTCATTTATGTCAGCATAAAACCAAAAGCCGGTATCATACAAACTAATACCAAAGAAAGTACCTGATATTGCTCCAAATAAGAAAGTAGAAATTCCAAGCAACAAGACAAGTTTCATATATGGGACTAATTTCTTGCTCCCTTTATAAATCAATATTAAAGCAATTATTGCAAGGAATATTCCATATCCTGCATCTCCCAGGCAAAATCCAAAGAACAGCCAATAGAAGGGAGCGAAATATGGCGTAAGGTCAATCTCTCGATAATTTGGCAGTGCATATAATGCACCTATAGGTTCAAATAGCCTCGAGAACCAATTGTTTTTAAGTAGTATAGGCGGATTATCTTCATTTTCTGCTGACCTGATTTCATAATAAACCCCTTCGGATTCCAACATGTTAATTAATGAATCTTTCTTCTCAAAAGGTATCCAGCCTTCTAAAACCATTATTCTGTCTTCAGCATGTTTCTCTGTTTGAATAGTAACTTTTTCAAATGAAAATTCATTATGAATTTCATCCTGATATTTTTGAAGAAGAGGTAATCCGTAAGAAGCAAGTTCATTATATTCATTTTCAATTTCAGAGAGTTCTGATTTAATTTTCTCAAGCTCTGTTTGAATATATGAAATCTCAGCACGTGGAAGCTTTAAATTTTCAGCTTCAATTTCTTTGGTAACAACCTTGTCAGTAATTGTTACAAAAAACACTGTAGTACTGGTCGTTTGGATATTAAATGCGTTATATTTTTCTATCCATTCTTCTTTAAAGGAAGATTTATTGCAAGACCAGAACGATACAATTTTTCCTGAATTTATTAGGTTATCAATATTGTTCCATGAAAAATTACCCCATGGCTCTAGTTGAGATAATGTTTTCTTAAGAGATTGTGATTTTAAATTAAGATCTTCAGTTTTTACAGGTAATTTCTCAAATCTGGAAAGAATATTATCACCGGAAACGGATACCGGAGGTTCTTTTTGTTCCACTTTTTTATTTTTCAGAATTCTGATTGCATTCTGAAGCCTATCCTGAAGTTTAAGTTTTTCAATTAAAGAAGGTTCTGTTGGCATTCCCTGAGCCTTACTTTCAACATGCAATACACCTTCGGTCCTTATTTTTTCGAGGAATTCCGTATAGTCTTTATAAAAAACCAGAAAAGATATTTTCTCCATTTCGGTTATCATAGCTCTTCCTCCTTATTTTGCTGCCTTTCCTTAACTATTTTCTGGGATGATTTGGAGAGATTTTCTTCATCCTCCATAAATCGTTTTATCTTTCTGATAGCATCATCATATCCGGGAATCTGAACTTTTTCAAATAAATTAACCTTTTGAGTGGTTTTTTTACGTGCATGTTCAAAAAGCATCATCCTTTGATTTAAAAATTCATGTTCAATTCCAATTCTTGCCATTTCCTTTAAAAGTTCAATACCATCAGAATACCACTGTGGATTATTAAACAAGCTAAATTCTTCTATTGAAAAATCTACTCCATCCAGAATTGGTATTTTAACTCCTGCTACTTTTTTGGTAATTAATCGAACATCAGTTACTTTTATTAGCGAAGAATTAAACTCCGACCAAAGCATAACCATATTTTCATATTGTCCGATTTTTTGTTCAAGTAAGATTTCAAGTGCTGCAACATCATTTTTAGTTTTTTTAACTTCCATGCGCAATGCACTTTCCTTGTTTTTAATTGTTGGTAAAGCCTTTACTCTTACCTTCAACTGTTTTTCAAGGAGTTGTAATGAGGTCTTATTGAACTGATAATTTATACTCATCTGGTCTTAATTCTCCGGTTAATTTTTCCAGTACTTGTTGACTAATTCCTGTTTAATTGCTACTTCTTCTTTAGTAAAATGCTTTGCAAAAAGCTTCCATCCGGTATCAAGCATTTCATCTGTGCCAATATTTACGTCAATGGCAAGCAAACTATTTGAATATTCTTTAGCAAAAGCTAATGTCCTTTCATCATATTCTGTCAGGTCGAATCCGTTTTCAAGTTTTGTTTTAGCATTAGCAGCATCAGCAAAAAGTCTAACTGCTGCATTCATCACCTGTGGATGATCTTCGCGTGTTTTTTTGCCAATTACAAGCTGTTTTAGCCTTGATAATGATCTGAACGGGTCAACTATTACTTTTCCAATATCACTGTCCCTGCGTAAGAATAATTGTCCTTCTGTAATATATCCGGTATTATCCGGAATCGCGTGAGTAATATCACCTCCGGAAAGAGTTGTTACTGCTATAATTGTTATTGAGCCTCCGGCAGGAAACTGAACTGCTTTTTCATATATTTTTGCAAGGTCAGAGTATAAAGAACCTGGCATGGAATCTTTTGAAGGAATTTGATCCATTCTGTTTGAGACAATTGAAAGGGCATCCGCATATAATGTCATGTCAGTCAACAATACCAATACGCTTTCATTTTTTTCAACAGCAAAATATTCAGCAGCTGTGAGAGCCATATCAGGCACCAATAACCTTTCTACCGGTGGGTCTTCTGTTGTGTTTACGAATGATATAATTCTATCGAGAGCACCGGCATTGTCAAAAACATTCTTGAAGAAAAGGTAATCATCATTTGTTAATCCCATTCCTCCTAAAATTATTTTATCAGCTTTGGCCCTTAAAGCAACCATTGCCATTACCTGATTGAAAGGTTGATCAGGGTCGGCGAAAAATGGAATTTTCTGACCTGAAACCAAAGAGTTATTAAGGTCAATACCTGCTATTCCGGTTGCAATAAGTTCTGACGGTTGTAAACGGCGAACAGGATTCACTGAAGGTCCTCCGATTTCTATTTCTTCTCCGTCAATAGCCGGTCTCCCGTCAATCGGTTCTCCAAAAGCATTGAAGAATCTTCCTGCCAGTTGATTGCTAACCTTTAAGGTAGGAGCTTTTCCAAGAAATGCTATTTCAGCATTTGTCGGAATACCTTCTGTTCCTCCGAAAACCTGAAGTGTAACTTCATTGCCAATTATCTTAACTACTTGGGCTAGCCTTCCGTTTATTTCAGCAAGTTCTTCATTGCCAATACCTTCAGCATTAAGAGTGCAGGTAGCTTTAGTAACTTTTGTGATTTTAGTATATATTTTTTGAAATGCTTTAGTTGCCATTATGCTACCCTCCTTTCGTTTAAAATAATATTTAATTCTTCCTGATATTTATTGAATTCTTCAGATTGAAATTCGGAATAGTTCATTTGTTTAAGCTGATTGATAAGCCTTTTAAAATAACTGTCAACTTCAGTGAATGAATCAAATTTGAAGTCGGTCCTGCATATTTCCATTACTTTTCCTAGCATAAATTCCTGCCTTTCAAGAGGTGTTAGCATATCTATTTTGTCGAAGGCATCCTGTTGTAAAATCACAAAGTCAATTACTTCCGATTTCCAATACCTGACATGATAGTCAACAGGAACTCCATCGTCACCAAGAATATTAATTTGTTCACTTACTTCCTGCCCGCGGAGCAAAATTGTTTTTGCTTCATTGACCATATCAATCCAGTTATTTCCAATTCTTTTAGCAATATATTCTATGAATTCAGGATACTCCAGATATTTTGAATATGAGTCTATAGGGTTGATGGCAGGATATCTTTTGCCATCTGCACGGCTTTGCTGTAGAGCATAAAAACAACGGGCTACTTTTTTGGTTGATTCTGTTACAGGTTCTTTAAGATTACCACCTGCAGGAGAAACAGTTCCAATAAATGTTACTGAACCTGTCTTGCCATTTTTGAGATATACAAATCCTGCTCTTGCATAAAAGTTGGCTATAATGGCAGAAAGGTCCATCGGGAAAGCATCCTGACCAGGAAGTTCTTCCAGACGGTTCGACATTTCTCTTAAAGCCTGAGCCCAACGAGAAGTAGAGTCCGCCATCATTAACACTTTAAGTCCCATTGAACGGTAGTACTCTGAAAGAGTCATGGCAGTATATACAGATGCTTCACGTGCAGCAACCGGCATATTTGAAGTGTTAGCTATGATAATAGTTCTTTCCATAAGCTTTCTTCCTGTATGAGGATCTTCAAGCTCAGGAAATTCAGTGAATATTTCAACAACTTCATTTGCACGTTCTCCGCAAGCTGCAATAACGACTATGTCAGCTTCTGCTTGTTTTGATATTGCATGTTGTAATACAGTCTTCCCTGTTCCAAAAGGTCCGGGAATGAAACCTGTACCTCCTTCAACAATAGGATTTATAGTGTCAATTGTCCGAACACCCGTTTCGAGAAGTTTAAATGGTCTTGGTTTTTCCCTGAATGCCTTAATGGGCTTTTTAACAGGCCATTTCTGTACCATTGTAACTTTAATATCTTTTCCGTCAGAATCAGTTAAAATAGCGATAGTATCATCAATTTTATAGTTGCCTTCACTTACAACAGATTTAACTTTATACTTGCCTTCAAAAATGAAAGGAACCATAATCTTGTGGGGTTGGCCATTTTCGTCAACCTGACCAAGCCATGAGCCGGCTTCAACTTCATCACCCGGATTAGCCAATGGTCTAAAATCCCATAATTTATCACTGTTTAGAGGATATGTGTATTCTCCTCGTTTCAGGAATACACCTACCATCTTGTCCAGATCATTTTGTAATCCGTCATAATTACGGGAAAGAATACCCGGACCAAGTGTTACTTCGAGCATGTGTCCGGCAAAACGAACATCATCTCCCACTTTTACACCCCTTGTACTTTCAAATACTTGTACATATGCATTTTGGCCTATTACTTTAATTATTTCTGCCATCAATTCAACACCATTGGTGTTCAGATAGCAAATTTCATTTTGTGAAACAGGTCCAAAAGTTTCTACGATAACCAGGTTGGATATAATCCCTTTTACTTTACCTATAGTAGACATATCTGTTTTTTTATTTTTTTTACTTAATTTTCTTCAATGTGAATTCATTTGGAAATTCAAATGAACGCTGTAATTTACTTATCATTTCTCTGAAAATTTCACCGCCGGAAGCTTTTGCTAATATTATCCATCTTTGCAGCATTTCAACTTTTAAAAGATAAATAAACAAATATTCCATGTCAAAAAAATGAAAGAACCCCTTGTCTTCAAGCCAGTTCCATTTCAATATCTCAATTTTTCTTTCTCTTTCATAAAAATCCGGTTCTTCAGCAATTCTTACCATCTCATCTATTTCCGGGAATATTGTTGAAATACCAAAATCTTTTGCATTACTAATTCTTATAGAATCTATTATTTCCGAATGTCCAATAATTGCCTTATTCCTGTCTATTCCATATTTTAAGCAATTATTAGCTACTAAAACATTCGTGAGTATGAGGTTGAATTCAAACCAGGAAGCTATAAACTCGTTTTTACACTTAATTGCGTAATCATAATAAAGAGTTGTTAATTGATCCTCCCAGTTAAGCTCAGTGAAAACAGGTTCTTCAGAGATGAATGATGTTATAAAATGTTTTAAATAACTATAAAGCTTTTTACTAATATCAGATTCTTGTTTTTTATAGTTAACAATAAATTCTGTTATTTCTTCTTTAGATATTGTTCCTCTCTCATCAGTGTCAGCTTCAATATCTGAAAGTAGTTTTAAGACATTACGATTGTCATATTGCATAAAAAAATAGTTAATCATAGTCATGTCTGAATCAGACAGGCTTTTAACTAATTCTTCTTTAAGCTCAATCAGAGTATGTTTTAATTTCTGACCGTCGGTTTGTAATTCAGGCAATCCGGCAACCAGGTAATAATAGTTTCCCATAGGTCTTATTTTTGACCGTACAATAGTTCTACCACCTTCGGTCTTATAAATTCTTTGAAGAAATTCATGAAATCATCTTGTGTAAAGCTTACCTTGTAGCTCCCATCAGCCGGACCAATCTGAAATCCTGCTTTTATATTATTGGCAGATGTAATCGTGATTCCTTTGTCAATTTGTTGTTTGGCAAGTGAAGCAAAAAAATCTTCAATACTTTTTTTATCTTTTTCTGAAACAGCAACAAGTAAATCCTGTTTTGCTGACCAATTCTGGACTGATGTAAGAATTAGCTGCTGGATATATTTAATATCATCTGTTGCCGGCTTGACGGTAGTCTCTACTATCTTTCCGCTTATCAGGTTGACAACTTCCTGTTGTAGTGCGCTCACCAACTGTCCTGATGCTAA
This sequence comes from Prolixibacteraceae bacterium, assembly GCA_017998095.1. Next base: position 32,945 of record JAGODU010000005.1, read on the forward strand.
TTGTAATTCAGAACGTGTAGTTTTAGAAAGCTCTTCTGATTTCTTTTCTGAACTGATAATTATAGCCTCAGCTTCAGCTTTTGCCTTTTCAATAATCTCTTTTGCCTGGGAATGGGCATTTGCAATAATTTTCTCAGCTTCGTTATTGCCCTTTACTACTCCTTCCTGGTAGAGTTTTTCTGTAAGTTCCTGTAATTTTTGATCCATAATAAGAATGGTAAAGTAGGTTTAGCTGTTGAATTTGCATTTTTTTTTCTGTTTGCAATTTTTCAACATTTTTGACTACGGAAAATTAGCAAATTTTGAATATCAATGAAATAAATCACCCTTTTTTTAAGCCATAGTTAAAAATTTTTAACATTGATTATTCTCTTTTCTTTAGCCTCTTCAATGTTTATATTATTTTTGAATGATTTTTAAATAGGATATAATGAAATTCATATTCCCGACTTTTCTGTGGGCCTTATTTTTGGTGGCAATACCTTTAATAATTCATCTGGTTAATCTTCGGAGACATCAGACTGTTTATTTTTCTAATGTTAACTTTCTGAAAAAGGTAAAGAAGGAATCACAAAGAAGGTCAAAACTTAAACAACTAATAATGCTTATTTGCAGAATTGTTGTAATAGTTTCTTTAGTTATTGCATTTGCTAAACCATACCTTCCTTCAGCAAATATTATTAAGCAATTATCTAATAATGTTGTTTGCATATATATCGACAATTCCTTCAGTATGAACGCAGAAGGGGAGGAAGGGAAAGCTATTGAAAGTGCAAAGCAAAAGGCATTTGCAATTGTTGATGCTAGTCCGGCCGATGCTAAATATGCTCTGCTAACAAATGATTTGAGCGAAAAGCATTTTAGATTTTATACCCGGCAAGAAATAAAAAACATAATTGGAGAAGTTGAAGAAGGTAAGAAAGCTGTAATGCTTACAAATATTTTATCACGGTTCGAAAATCTTACCGGTAATTTACTTAAAGATACTGAAAATAAGATTTATGTCATTTCTGACTTTCAGAAACATACTGCTGATATAATTAATCTTGAGGCTGATACACTTTCAGTATATAACTTTGTAAAAGTTCCTGTTAACTCAATTCCTAATCTTTATATCGATACTTGTTGGTTTGAAACACCTGCCCATCACTTAGATCAGGTTGAAGTTTTAAATGTAAAGATTGTTAATAGTTCAGATGAAGCATACCATCAGTTATCTGTTAATTTTTTCCTTAATGATTCTTTGAAATCTCTTACGACAATTGACCTTTCTGCAAAAGAAGAGAAAACTGTTACTTTGCAGTATACTAATCTGAGTACCGGTATTCAGAATGGAAGGGTTGAAATATCCGATTATCCTATTTTATATGACAATACTATTTATTTTGCATATAATGTTAATGATACTCAAAAAGCTTTGCTGATAAAGTCAGGGAGTATTTTTCGAAATACCGGCAGATTTGAAGCTGCATTTATAAATGATCCCTACGTAAAACTTGATATTGTTAATGATAACCATCTTCAGATAAGTAGGTTGAATGAGTATTCTTCAATAATCCTATATGAATTGGTAAATTTTTCTACCGGCTTATCAGTTGAATTGAAAAAATATGTTGAAAATGGAGGTACATTAGTTATCATTCCTTCGATTCCGGGCAACATCGAAAATTATAATTCATTTTTAGGTGATCTGAGACTACCTCTTATAACTAGTTTTGATTCTATTTCTATCCCGGTTGGTGAAGTAGATTACTCTCATCCGATTTATTCTGGAGTGTTTAAACCCGAAGGAGAAAAAGTGTCTCTTCCTGAAATAAAAGGCAGGTATAAGTTTTCAAATATCCAGAAGCCTGATACTTCGATTGTTGATCAGGAAGTTCTTATCATGTTTATGGATAAGGATCATGCATTGACTTCTTCTGTTGCAGGACTTGGGCGGGTATATATTTTTGCTTTTCAGCTATCCGGAGAAAAAAATCAATTTTCAAATCATATTTTATTCTTTCCCACTATATATAACATGGTATTATACTCTTCTTCTCATCAACAGCTTTATTCTGTCTTAGGTAAAGACAGATTCTTTACAATTAAAAATCCCTTTGATAAATTATTACAGAATCCTGTAATTAAAGAAGTTGCAACTGGAAATGATATTATTCCTGAAGTTATAAAACAAGAAGGGAATATGTTAAGACTTAATATTGATGATAACCTGAGTGCAGGCTTTTATAAAATATTTCTTGAAGATGAAATTATTGGAGGAGTGGCTTTGAACTATGATCTTAAAGAATCAGATCTTTCATACTATTCAACTGATGAATTAAAATCATTTGCCAGTCAGTCTGGAATAAAAAGATTTAATGTAGTAGATGAAACTGCTTCCGGTTTTGAAATTGCAATCAATGAACTTGATCAGGGAAAACAGCTCTGGAAGTTTTTTATTGTTCTTGCACTTTTATCAATTGTTATTGAATTTTTAGTGATTAAGTTCTGGGATTCGTTTTTGAATATGGAAAAGAAAAAAAGTTGATTTAATAATTTTTTTGACCTTTGTCATATCCTGTTTAATCATTAAGAGCGAAATTGTGTTCAAATTAGAAATTATGAACACACAGGATTATATTAATCGTGAAGATAAATTCGGAGCACATAATTATCATCCACTTCCAGTAGTTCTTGACAGAGGAGAAGGGATATATGTTTGGGATGTTGAAGGAATAAAATATTTTGATTTTTTATCTTCTTATTCAGCAGTAAACCAGGGACATTGTCACCCCCGACTAGTTAAGGTAATGACAGAGCAGTTGTCAAAGCTTGCTTTAACATCAAGAGCTTTTTATAATAGCCGGCTTGGAGAATGGGAAGAATTTATGACAAATCTTTTCGGATATGAAAAAATGTTGCCCATGAATTCAGGTGCCGAAGGTGTTGAAACAGCTCTTAAGCTAGCAAGAAAATGGGGTTACAAGGTAAAAGGTATTCCGACTGATAATATTAAAATTGTGGTTTGCAATGGTAATTTTCATGGAAGGACTATTACCATAGTTTCCATGTCAAGCGATCCTGATGCATATAGCGAATATGGCCCATTTACTCCGGGATTTATTAAAATTCCCTACAATGATATCAATGCTCTTGAAAATGCTTTAAAAAGCCCCGATGTGGCAGCTTTTTTAGTTGAACCTATTCAGGCTGAGGCAGGAGTTTTTATTCCTGATGATGGGTATCTTTCAAAATCAAAAAAATTATGTGAAAAATATAATGTGCTTTTTATTGCTGATGAAATTCAGACAGGAATAGGCCGTACGGGTAAAATGCTTGCATGTGATCATGAAAATGTAAGACCAGATATTTTAATACTTGGTAAAGCAATTTCAGGAGGAATGTACCCTGTTTCATGTGTGCTTTCTGACAATGAGATTATGCTTACAATAAAACCCGGAGAACATGGATCAACTTATGGGGGAAATCCAATTGCTGCTGTTCTTGCTATCGAGTCACTTAAAATTATTCGAGAAGAAGGGCTTTCAGAAAATGCTCAGAAAATGGGTAATGTTTTCAGAGAAGAAATGAAAAATTTTAAATCTGATTTTATTGAAGAAGTGAGAGGTAAAGGGTTGCTTAATGCAATTACAATCAGACCGATAGACGGCAAGGAAGCCTGGGATTTATGTATCACAATGAAAGAATTTGGCATTTTGGCTAAGCCAACTCATCGCCATATAATACGATATACTCCTCCTTTAGTGATTAATGAAAGTCAAATGTCCGAAGCACTGGATAAAATAAAAAAAGCTCTGCGTTAACAGAGCTTTTTTTAAATTCGTTTCAACACTAAGTATTAAGTATTATAGTACTTTAACATTTACTGCATTCAAACCTCTGCGACCTTCTTGTAAATCGAAGCTAACGTCGTCGTCTTCTTTAACTTTGTCTAACAATCCTGAAACATGAACAAAATATTCGTTTCCTGATTCATTATCTTTAATGAAACCATAACCTTTTGATTCATTAAAGAATTTTACTTTACCTTCTTTCATTATTTTTAATTTAAAACGGTGCAAAGATAGAATTAATTGAATCTAAAATTCTGTTTTGTGAAAATAATTTTAAGTTAATTTTATTTTAAGGTGCCTAAATCATTGTTTTTTCTGTAAACTAAACCACTGAATCTTGCAATTACTTCATCATTTTCATCTGTTACAGTAACATCATATGCTCCTATTCTTTTGGGTTCTGCAACTTCTATCGCACTTGCAAATAATGTTCCTGATGACTTGCCTTTTAGAATGATTATATTTGCATTTATTGCCAGTGATAATTGTCCCCTGCTGTTTGAAGCACCGGCAAAGGCAAAGTCGGCAAGAGTAAAGATAGCTCCTCCCTGAACTACATTTGCAGCATTAAGATGTTCATCACGTATTTCCATCTTAGTTTTGCAATAACCTTCACTAATTTCAATGACTTCAATACCAGTTAATCTGGCATACCTGTCATTATTCAGAAATTCAAGCAACTTAGTTCGATTCATTTTTTTTTATCCTAAAATTAATGGTTCAATAATTAATATTAAACAATAATGGAATTATTTAATTTCCTCTTTCGAACGAATGAACTAATGTTTCAATTGTATTAGGATATTATTTCATTGATATACAGAAAAATACGTTAATTAATTTAAAATTGATGTAAAGATTTAAACAATTTCATTTTTATTTGCTTTCTTTATCAGTGAATTTTGAGGGGGAAAAGTATATGAAGATTAACACTCTCGGAGATTTGATTAAGAATTCTTCGATTCAATTTAGTAACCAACCGGCTTTAGGTTTCACCGGAGAAAAAATGATGACCTATTCAGAAGTTTATTCAAAAGTTAATTCCATAATTAAGTTTCTTGATGATTGCGGAGTCACTAAAAATGACAGAGTTGCTATTTTAAGCCTTAACCAGCCTGACTGGGGTGTGGCGTACTTTGCAATTGCAAGGATGGGTGCTATTGTTGTACCTATTCTTCCCGATTTCACAGAAAAGGAAGTTGAAAGTGTTTTAAACCATTCTGAAGCTAAAGCAATATTTGTTTCTGAAACTTTATATAGAAAAGTAAGCAACTATAAAAATGATTCTTTAAAACACATTATTCTTATTGAAAAATTTGCTCTCCTGGACAGGAGTGTTGATTATTCTGACTTTTCATCAATAAGTTCATCTCTCGATGAGACAAATATTGTTGAAAAAGAATATGATGTAAATGAAGATGATGTTGCTTCAATTATTTATACTTCCGGGACTACCGGTAAATCAAAGGGCGTAATGCTTACTCATAAAAATCTTGTATTTTCTGCAATAGGCTCAGGAAAGATACACCCGATGTGCCCCGGTGATTCAATGCTTTCTGTTTTACCATTATCACATACATACGAAAATACAATTGGTCTAATTTTACCAATGATGTATGGCGCTTGTATAAATTATTTACGTAAGCCTCCTGTGCCATCTGTTTTACTTCCTGCTCTTAAAAGTGTAAGACCAACAATAATGTTGACGGTTCCTCTAATAATTGAAAAAGTATACAAGGGAAGCGTATTGCCAAAATTCAACGCTAAAACACTTACTAGGGTATTATTCAAATTTGCCCCAACCAGAAAGCTTTTAAGCATAATTGCTGGCAAAAAGCTGATGGAAACTTTCGGTGGAAGAATTAAATTCTTCGGAATTGGAGGAGCAAAGCTTGATCCTGAAGTTGAACGCTTTCTTATTGAAGCAAAGTTCCCTTATGCTGTGGGATATGGGTTAACTGAAACTTCACCTTTGCTTGCGGGATTTGATTCTTTTAAAGGAAAACATCAATCAACTGGACCTGCAATGGAAGGTGTAACCCTTAAGATTAATGATCCTGATCCTGTTACAAATCAGGGCGAAATATGGGCGAAAGGTGATATGGTAATGAAAGGTTACTATAAAGAACCGGAACTTACAAGTCAGGTTATAACTGAAGACGGATGGTTTAAAACAGGCGACCTTGGTTGTTTCGATAAATCAGGGTACCTTTTTATTAAAGGAAGGTTAAAAAATATGACAGTTGGAGCCAGCGGAGAAAATATTTATCCTGAAGAAATTGAAGAGATAATAAACCGTTTCAACTATGTACTTGAATCAGTTGTTGTTCAGAAGAAAGGTAAAATTGTTGCTATGGTTCATTTCAACAGGGAGGAGCTGATGCTAAAATATCAAAACCTTAAAGAACAGGCAGAAATATTGATTGACAAGAAAATTGATGAGTTGGTTAAAGAACTTCAGGATTACATTAACTCTCATGTAAATAAATTCTCAAGGGTGCAAATTGTTATTCCTCATAATGAACCTTTTGAGAAGACAGCTACAAAGAAGATTAAAAGATTTTTGTATTACTAATATAACTAGGGTTTATTTGGAAGTTTTTTTATTTCTTTAAGATTAAGTTTCTTTTCAAGTGTTTTGAACTTATAATATTCAGTTAAAGATTTTTCATCTGCAGGTTTTAATCCATGCCTGAATTGACCTGCCCAGTTAGTGTTTTCAAAACCGAATTTATATTCTCTTACAAATATTCTGTTTAGCCATTTAATGTATTTTATGTCTGTGATTGAATATCTGAAATATTTTTTTCCATTCATTTCAAAAACATACCATTGTTTACCCAGAATGCTGTTTTCATAGTCAATATAATCTCCATGCTTATCCTTGAAAACATCATTCTTGTCCTTATATTTTAATGTTCTCCAATTACCATCTGGTACACCTTCTCTATGACAGGTAACCCTTGATTCAATTACTTTCTGAGGACCGTTTATTATTAATGTATGATATAGGTTCTGATTAGGATTTCGCCATGCTGACCATTTGTAGCTTAATAAAAACATTTGAAATTTTGAATCTCCCCTATAATGTTTTTCATAAAAATACGGATCGCCATAATCGTATTCGTCATTCAGCATAAACCAAAATATCCTTTGAGGATAGGTGTCTTTATGCTCCCTCCAGTAAGATCTGAAAGTATATGCAGCAGGATAAAACACCCAGGCTAAGGGATTGCCAACTATGTTCATCCAGAATATGAAAAAGAAATATCTGAAAAACATTTTCGAAGTTTTTTAATTAATCACCTTATTTTTTCTTTTACTGATTAAATATAACAAAAAAAGCTCCACCTATCGGTGAAGCTTCCCCTGAAATATCATTAGTAAATCTTATTTGCGATTTTCCATGTGTTTTTTGTACCTGTTCATGAACTTATCTACACGTCCTGCAGTGTCAACAAGTTTCATCTTACCTGTATAGAAAGGGTGAGATGTACTTGAAATCTCAACTTTGAACAGAGGATAAGTTACACCTTCAACATCAATAGTTTCTTTTGTTGCAACTGCTGATTTGGTAATAAACACTTCTTCGTTCGACATATCTTTGAACGCTACTAAACGATAATTTTTAGGATGAATACCTGTTTTCATTTTTCTGCGTATGTTATTTCTATTTTTATAATGGCTTGCAAAGATAGATATTCAAACAAATTTTGCAAAACATTTTTAATAAAACATTTCAGTTTTTTGTTTTCTTAATATTTACCTTGTTATTCAATAACTTTACTTCTTTCAAAAGGCTTTTTCCTATCGAATATATACCTCATCTGGTAATGAGTTTTACAGTGTTTTGCTCCTGTAGACTTATACAGAGACACTATTTTTGGATTAAAATCTCCAGCCCATGAAAGTTCTATTTCTTTGTAATTTTTTCTGAATTTCATAACCTTGTTTTCAAGATTCCAGAATATTCCTGACTCAATACCTGATTTCTGATATTTTTCAGATACACCCATTATGAAAATTCTCGTACGGGTAAACTTTTGTCTTTTAATAAAGTATAGCAATCTGATAATATTCCATGGAGTGAGTTTACCATTTTTTATATATCTCAAGGCTTGATTAAAATCTGGTACCATAACAAATAAAGCAATCGGCTCATCATCGCAATATGCAAACCAGATAAATTCAGGATCAAGTAGCAATTTGGATGAATTAATAAATGTTGTCAATTCTCCTTTATCAAGTGGTTTAAAATGCTCATGTTTTGACCATGCACCTTCATATATTTTACAGAAATCGTCAATGTATTTTTCACTGTCTTTCCATGTGAAATGACTGAAGGAATATTGATTCTTTTTAGCTACCCATTCTGCAATTTTCCAAAACCTTTCAGGAAAGGGTTTTGTGTAATCCAGATGATAGCAATATTGCTCATAATATGTTTTGAATCCATATTTTTCAAACAATTCCAAATAATATGGTTTGTTGTATGGCATACCGTAACCCTGAGGAATAAAACCATTTACCAATAAACCATGGTTCATATAGTTTTCTCCCATATTTGAAGGACCATCCATTGCTTCCATACCATTTTCAATAAGCCACTCCTTTGCCTTATTAAAAAGAGCATCAGCCACAACCTGATCATTAATGCATTCAAAAAAGCCAATATTCCCGGTTGGCTGTGAAAAAGTATATGCTTTATCTGTGTCTATAAAAGCAGCGATACGACCTATTGGTTTTGATCTATCATCGATTGCAACCCATCGTATGGCTTTACCGTGTTTGAAGAATGTATTTTTAATTGGGTCGAAGTTCTCTTCAACCATTGTTATAAGCGGGCAGGCAAAGTTTATATCACCTTTATAAATAAGTTCGGGAATTTTATTAAATAGTTTCTTTGTTTTCTTGCTGCTTACTTGAATAATCTCCATCAGTTAAGGTTTCGTTGTTCCAATGATATTTTAGGTTAAAATACAAAAATTATCAAATAAGCAGCAAGTATCTATGTAACTATTGTTAGTCTCTGCTTGAAAAAATTGACAGCAATCTTAGAATATTGATATAAAGCCATACCAGTGAAACCAGCAGTCCAAATACACTGTACCACTCCATATATTTTGGAGCTCCGGCTCTTGCACCCTGTTCGATAAAGTCAAAATCAAGGAGCAAACTAAAGGCGGATATCCCGGTTACAATAAGGCTGAAGATTAATCCAAAGGTACCATTACCCTGAAGGAAACCAATATTTGCCCCGAACATCCCTGCAATCCATCCAACAAGATATACCAGTGTTATTCCGAATATTGCTGCGATCATTCCTTTCCTGAATGTTCCGGTGACTTTTATTATTTGTTGTCTGTAGATTAAAAGCATCCCTAAGAATACTGCAAATGTTAATGCAACTGCTCTGATAACCAGTCCTGGGTATTGCGCTTCAAACATCGCTGAAAGACCCCCTAAAAACATTCCTTCGAATATTGCATATACCGGAGTGAAGAAACCTGCTTTTCTTGGACTGAATGAGGCGATAATTGCTGTTATGAACCCACCAATACCTCCGATGAGCATATACATTTTCAAAGCACTCACTGCTGCCAGAGGGTTCTCTGGTGTATAGGCATCATAAAATTTTTGCCAGGTAAAATATGCAGATGCAAGAACAAAAAGTAAAATAAGGCCGGTTTTGTTCATCGTACCTTTTACTGTCATTTGCTCTTCTGCGTATGTTGTACCTATATTTCTTTCAAAAGATTTACCGAATATCGGATTTGATGTGCGTGTTAAATTCATAATATTATATTTTTTATAAACATATCTATTTGTACAATAAACATGCTATTACTTACATTTTTAGTGTTATTTCTTTATTAATAATTTAAAGTCAGGAGATGTTATTTCGCTAATTATTTCATTACCAAGAGCAGAAGCATTCATATCTTCAAATTTTGACAATTCTTCCGCAAAACTGACACATAAATCGTTAAGATATTTACTCCTTCTTGCCAACTGACAAAATGACCTGTAGAATACCGTACTTAAGGATTTATCTTTTGCCAACGGGGTTAATACATCGAAATAGCTTTCAAACATTTCGTCAATGTCTTTTTCTGCAACCATTGCCAACCTACCCATCAATAACAATCCTGCATATTTGACTCCGAATTTTTTTCCCCTGCACCACTCAAGCGATTTTGCATAAGCAAAAGGTGTTTCCGTTAAAAGATTAAACACTAATTGTTCTATTATTTCAATGTTTTCAGATGTCTTGACCCAGAAATCCATTTGCTCTTCGGAAACTTCATTTGAAACATCCAGCATAGTTGCAAGAATCATTGTTTCCCGCCATTTTTTATTCCATAGTTTTAAAGCTAATAAATGGTTCTTGCCGAAATGTGAAGCGTAACTTTTCAGGTCAACTATTGATACTCCCCAGCTCTTTTCATATTTAATTCCCATTTTCTCCATACTCTCGACAGTGATACCATTCTGCATTGCAGGCAGAGTATTGATTATCTGTTTGAAAACTTTCTCGGTTTGCGGATTGTCAAGAATAAATTCCATACTAATAAACTATGTATTCGATCAATATAAATGCGAATATAAGCAGCAATGAAGAAATAATATAAATCTTCATGGGAAGATATTTTTCCACTCTAATATTTAACTTTCTTTTGCAATTTATAACCAGATAAACCTTCTCGGCAAGGAAAGCAATAAATGTTCCCCATGCAACACCTTCAATTCCAATGATATTTACAAGTATAATACTTGACGATACGTTGATTATCAGCTCAATCAAAGAAGCTTTGACAATTACTGAATTCATCTTTTTGGCGATAATAATCGTCTGAGGAATAAGTACTCTGCTTGTTACCAGCAATAAGTAAATATTGAAAATAGATGCACTTTCCTGAAACTGAGAATTAAATACTACAGGAAAGAACCAATGGGAACTAAGAATAAGAATTATTGAAATTGGAAATAAATACCAGTGTAGCCTGTAAACTTCTGATCTTAATTCAGCCAAAGGCGATTCAATTTCTTTTTTTGCGAACCTCGGTAGCATGGCCATACTTAATGAATTAGCCAGCAATAAGGAAATTGGTAGTTCTCTTGCCCCGTATTGAAATACGGCAAATTCATCGGGAGAGAAATTCGAAGTGATTATAAACCCGTCGATATATGTCGCTGCCGATGAAAGCAAAGTCGATAAAACCAGAGGAGCGCCCAGCGAAATATATTGTTTGAGCAGATTTATATCAAGCTCTGCTTTTGAATAACGGATGAGTATAACAATCAACCAGATGAATTTAAAGACAGTAACTGCCAGCAATCCTTTTATAATTACTTCTAAGCCGTAACCTAAAATAGGTGGAACCCCCACTATCAATACCTGAATCAGAAAAGCTACAGTTCCGTATATAAGAATGTTTTTTGACTTATTGTTGATAAGGTAGATATATTCAATAAGCATTGCCGGGCTATTAAAAAGAATATATCCGCTGAGTAAAAGAGGCAAGGGGACTTCATTCCCATTAAGTAGTAATGTTGAAAAGGGCTTGTTAAGAAAATAAACAAGAATAGCTGCCAGAACAGAAAAAATTAACAAAAGGATAAAAGTGTTAAAGACAAGTGTTTTTTTCCGGGCATCATCCTTTTCAGCCGACATTGGCATCATGACCTTTAAAAAACCGTTTACCCAGAAAAAGGTGAATGCTCCGGCAATAAGCAGGAAAGTCTCATAAAGACCAATGTTTGTTCTGCCGAGTTCAGATTTGGAAAACAGGATGCCTATAAGCAGCAGGGCACCATACCGAATTAACTGAAATATCTGCAGTGCATTAACATTTGATATAGTAGGTTTCCTGTTCATCTTGTTTTGGTTGAACAAAAATAAAACAAATAAGGAAAGTATTTATTGTGAAAGAAATTTCATTCTGAAATAAAATTTTGGTTGCATTGAAAGAAAATAAAATATTATATTTGCACCGCATTTGAAGAAAATGCAAACATGGTGAATGTAGCTCAGTCGGTTAGAGCATTGGATTGTGGTTCCAAGGGTCGTGGGTTCGAATCCCATCTTTCACCCTATAAATGCCCGTAAGCGTCTGCATATCAGAGAGTTACGAGCATTTTATTTTTGGTTTGAATCGCTTTTTGCCACACTGAACATATTTTTATTTGCCACAATAGTTTCTATATCATTTATTTATAAATATATTTTAACTGTGGCGGGACTGTGGCAACTGTGGCGAGGTAGTTTTCGGGTAACCCCATCTTTCACCCCATACTCAGCCCGGTTAATTTTTAATAAATTATCCGGGTTTTTTATTTGTGTCTACTTAATTAGGAATAGTTGTATAGTACAATACGGTTTATGCAGATAAAAATAATTTTAAATTTTTAAACTTCTTTCATATTCAATGTCAGGTTCTTTTGCTAAAAATAGTCCTAATTCACTTTTATCTTTAAATCCTCCAATTTTTTTTCTGTAACTACCAAATATTTGAGGATTTTCGATTTCATGTTTTCTTTTTTTAGAAATATTTAAAAATTCTTCTTCTTTATCAATCCCAAGAAACTTTCTATTTACAAGATTAGCAGCAATACCAGTTGTGCTGCTTCCTGTAAAGGGATCTAAAACCCATGCATTTTTTTCTGTTGATGCCAATATTATCCTTGTCAGCAATGCCAAAGGTTTTTGTGTAGGATGCTTACCACAAGATTTTTCCCAAGGTGCAATTGCTGGTAAATTCCAAACATCTTTCATTTGGGTACCACCATTAATGGTTTTCATAAGCTCGTAATTATAAAAGTGAGAAGACTTTTTACTTTTTCTTGCCCAAATGATAAATTCTGTTGAATGAGTAAAATACCTACAAGAAAGGTTTGGAGGAGGATTAGTTTTAGCCCAAGTTATACAATTTAGGATTTTGTAATCCAATTCAGTAAGCATTTGAGCAACTGAGAAAATATTATGAAATGTTCCGCTAATCCAGATAGTGCCGTTTTCAATTAAATGTTCTTTACAGGCTTTTAGCCATTTTAAGTTAAATTCATTATCCTTTTCAAATCCATTAGAACGATCCCATTCTCCTTTATTTACACTTACCATTTTGCCACTTTGAACAGAAATTCCATCATTTGACAAAAAATAAGGTGGATCAGCAAATATCATTTCGAACTTGAAATCAAACCGATCTAAAAGTTCTACACAATCACCTTTTAATAAAGTGAATGCTTTATCATTTGATTTATAAAAAGGTGTCATCATTTAATGATGTGTAGCAGTTGATACTATTTTGAAGATATTTTTATGATTTTTCAGTTGTTCAAGAAGATCTCTAAACATAAAAGCTTGTTCGTAATTAGTTTTTTCTTGTATCATTAATAGTTTAGCCATTAGAATTAAAAATTTTATACTATACTCACCTTTGTTAGCTAATGAAGGATAGCTCAATGCTTCATAATTAACTTCTTCTAATAAGGTATCCTGATTTAAAATTTTTTTTCTTTGTTCTTCACTTTTAATAGGCTGAATTTTATTATCCCACATATTAATAAGAAATTCAATAAACTTTGTGGTTGTTTTATTTTCTGAATGTTGTTTGATAAGAATATCAACAGCCCAATGAATGTGTTTAGGAGTCCGGATTCTACTCCACTTGCCATCTTCTAGTTGACGATATTTTATTAATAAATCAAATTTAGATAACGAACCTTTATAAACAGCTAAAATGTAAGTACCATTTATAGGAAAAATAGCTAATGGTTTTTCGCCTTTATCGATCATTAAGGGGGTTGAAGTCATAAGTAAAAATTTTAAAAATGAATAACAATTTCTTTAATCAATTTTTCAACAAATGTATCTAAATTACTAAGATTATAAACACTAGGAATAATTGAATATGCTTCTTTTAATTTGTTTTTTGCAGACAACCAACCTTTTCCGTCTGTTATCCAAACAAATTCAAAACCTGGATATTGATTGATCTTTGGAGCAACATCTGAATAAGCTCTTGCAACTTCATTGAGTTTAGAACCGCCACCATTATAAAAGTTTGTTTCAATCAAATAGGTTTTTACACTTGTTTTAATTGCAAAATCAAACCTTTTTAAATCTGAACCTAAGCTAGTTATTTCTGGAAATTCAGTGCTATTTACTTCTTTTTTATAAAAGAAGTTGGCTTTATCAAAGAAAAACGAAACAGTTTTTGACATGTTTTCACCCCCTCTGTTTTTTCTTGCATTTGTATCTAAACCAACTTCAACACCAAAAACATAATCAACAAGATTTGTAATATTTTTATTTCTAAATATTTCTCCAAGCCCAGTATCTTCAATAAATTCATAAATTTTACCCGGAGTTTCAAAGTAAGAATCAAGCTCAACAATTTCACTTTTTCGATTTAATGTTTTGGCATTTTTGTTTTTTCTTACTGCAATCAAAATATCTAAAACCTCAAATACTTTGTGATTTTCTTCAAACAATTCTTCAACAGCAAGTTTTAAATCATCTTTTCCTATCAAGTAGTTAAGTTGATTTAGTTTAATTGAAATCAAATTTATATTGGATATAATTTTCCTAAAATCTGTAAAGTAATCAAGTGTTGCATTAGTTTCACTTAATTGAGAAATAAAAGACTCAAATTGCTCTGACATAATTTAATTCTTTGGATGATTTATTAGAAATTAATAGTTCAGTAAGCCTTCCTCTTTTTTCTGCATTTGCATTAACCATTCTTGTTGCATAAACTCTCTTAATATCAAACGGTTCATATAAATCATCAAAAAAGTCATCGTTCGGATTTTTACCTTTAACATCAGAATTGCTTAAAATGAAATTATAACCAAGAAGATCTATTTTTTTACAAAAGTTTCCCAGGCGAATTTGTTCAATGTCGTTGAAATCTTCTTTTGTATAAGAATTGAAACTAGAGGTTTCACTTAAGGGTTTATATGGCGGATCAAAATAAAACAAACAATTATTTGAAGCATATTTCAAGGTTTCCTCAAAATCTCCAGTTAAAATCTCAACCTTTTGTAAAATTTTATTATCTGCTAATATTGTTTGTTTATCGCATATTTTGGGATTAGTATAGCGGCCAAATGGGACATTAAAAAGGCCTTTGCTATTTACGCGATAAAGACCATTGAAACAAGTGCGGTTTAGAAAAATAAACAATGCAGTATTCTCAACTGAGTCAAGTGATTTTGTATTGAATCTTTCTCTTTTATTTAAATAATATATCTTTCTTTTTTCTTCATTCAATTGTAAATATTCATCCTGGATTATTTGTAATATTTCAACTAGTTCATAAGGTGTTTCTTTAATCGTTTTATAAGCTGTTGTTAAATCAGGATTAATGTCATTAATTACAGCTTTAGTAATATTGGGGTATTGTTGTAAAATCCAAAATAAAACAGCTCCGCCACCTACAAAAGGTTCGATGTATGTAGTATTTTTTAAATACGCGAAATTTTCGGGCAAAGTATTTTGAATGTTTTCAATAAGTTGAGTTTTGCCTCCAACCCATTTAATGAATGGTTTTGCTTTTATAGTCATATTTTTTTTTACTGCAAGTATTCACTTCATTTTTGTTATAATTTTCAAATTTAAGAATTACTAAACTCTTTTTGAAATTTTGTTAATCTATTTAGGGGGACTAAGACACTCTGTTTTATGTATTACTAACGCAGGATGTTTACATGTAAAGGTATCCAGAAGGGAAAAATACTTATCTGATCGCTTTGTAAAAGATTAGTTTTCTGATTATTTATTGAAAGAGGATGTTTAAAACTCCCCTTTCATGAATAACCTTTTTAAAAATTTTAAAGATTGAAAATATATATTAGTTGATTTACCGATAAAATACATTTATCGGTTTAAATACCGTTAATCAAATCTCTTGCAGATATTCTTTTTCTTTATAAATTCCTATACCTAAGACTCTTTGTGAACAATAAATTTATTTATATTTGTTTTTTTCAGAGAAACTATCTTTCACTCTTATCTTGATTTAGAATAATTTCCTGGAAATAAGATTATAAAGTTGTTTTGTGGAGCCATGTTACCACACTAAAAACGGAGCGGATTCTGAAAAGCTAAACGAGTAAGAAATGAATCAAACTGATAGAAAATGAAAAAGATCTTTATTCTTGGTTTAATAACTTTAATTTCTACAATTACTTATGCACAGTGGCAAGCTACTAATGGCTCTTTCGGAGGCAAAGTAAAAGCATTTGTTTCTGATGGCTCCAATCTTTATGCAGGTAGCTATGGTGGTGGTGTACTGATTTATAACAGCGCAAACAACGAATGGACCGCTTCTAATAGTGGTTTAACTTTAAAACTTGTCAATACTTTAGCAGTATCAGGAAATAATATTTTTTCCGGCATTGACTTTAGTGGCGTGTTTTTATCTGCTGACAAAGCCGGAAGCTGGAGCGCTGTCAACAACGGATTGAAATCACTTGATGTTAAATTTCTTCTTGTAAAGGATAATCTGATTTTTGCCGCTACTTCTCCTAAAGGAATTTATATATCTGATAATAACGGAACATCATGGACGGCTTCCGGTATGTCAAATTTGGCAAATGCAATGACTGTTTGTGGTAAAAATATCTTTGCAGGTACAATGGAAGCAGGTGTTTTAATGTCGACTGATGACGGAAAAACATGGACTTCTGCCGGTTTAACTGATAAGTCAGTTAATGCTTTGGCTTGCATTGGAACTACAATTTTTGCAGGTACTACTCAGGATGGTATTCACATTTCCAAAGATAACGGAGCTAACTGGACAAAGGTTAGCAGCAATATTTCTAATCCATGTGTCTGGTCTTTAGTTGTTAAGGGAAATGATATTTATGCCGGTACCAACGGAGAAGGAGTTTATAAATCAAGTGACAATGGCTCTGCCTGGACTGCTTTAAATGATAACCTGACTGAAAAGATTATTTATTCTCTGTATGTATATGACAATACACTTTTTGCCGGTACAAGCGGCACCGGTGGAAAAGTATGGAAATTTGCTGCCGGAGGAAGCGGAATGTCAAATGTTTCTTCTTCATCTGATTTTTCTGTTTTCCCAAATCCTGCTAAAGACCTGATTTCTATTGAAAGTGATATTTCTTTCCAAAGATATTCTATTGTAAATAACCTTGGACAATCTATCATTTCTGAAAATAAATTAATAGATAATCAAATCAGGCTTAATAATGTGCCATCAGGTATTTATCATCTGGTTTTAACTTCAAAGGATAACAGGAAAAGCAGTTGCAAGCTGGTAATAGAATAATTTTATTTTTTTATCAAGCGATTTTTTTTAAACGTATGCTTCTCCTGACATTAAGTTAAGTATATGCAAAGTTGGCGAAATTGATGGCTATTATTGATATTCCTTCTTTCTTTCGGACAATGGCTCATTTATCTTATTGCTTAAGTAAAAAGATGAAGATAATTTTGCAAAAAGTATAACTTTTAGTGAATATATTGGCCAAAAGTTATACTTTTTCGTGAATATATCAATTTACTTTGCTTTGGCACAACTCTATGATATATTTTATTATATATTTCAATTGACTCATAAAACCCTTTTTTCTTCCTGTAACATTTTCTGGCAATTCATAATTTAATCCAAAAATATTCATTAAATTATACTGTCATTTAGGTAATTACTTCCATATCATATAGATTTTTCTGTGTTTCAATAAATAGAGGGTTTTACTATGAAATCAACATTAGATTTTTTTAAAAAATGGTTTGTCCTGAAATTTTTCATATTAGGACTATCCATTGCTTTTATATCACATTTCATGGGTGGCTGTGAAAAAGACGAATTCGACCCATATGAGCCTAATGAATTAACTGCTAACGTTACTGAAATTAAAAAATCGGCTGAATCAATCGAGCAGACTTTTATTTCAGGTAATATTGACAGTATAAAAAATGTGCTTACTGATGAAGCTTATGAATTATATGGCACCCAACTTGATGATGTTGATAAGGATTTACTTATCAATTTTGGCAATGCAATCAAGCAAAGAGAATTAATCTTTAACTCCGATATTTATGCTGAATTTACCTATGTTAAAGATCGTATAAGTTATACTTTTTCAATGGCCAGAGAAACTGATGGCTCATGGAAATTAATGAGATTTTAAATTCCGGCTATGAAAAAGTTATTAAATATGTTAATTGGTATACTTGCCTATTTTGCCGTTTTAGCAATTCTTACAGGATACGGGCATACTGAAACTCACCCTCATTTAAATACAGTTATTGTGCTTAAATTTCTCGACAAGTTTGATAATAAAGGTTTTTCGGAACGTTATAACTATAAATTTAAAAACTATAAATTTAACTGGAATAACTCCGAACAGCCCGAACTGAAAGGTATGGCTTGCGCAGGAGATGCTCTTACTTATAGTGGACTCCCTGATGATATCGAAAAATCATATACTCCAATAAAATGGATTTCTGAAGCAGGATGGATGGAAGATGAACCATGGGGCCCCGCATCACTTTGCCATTTCTATGACCCAATTGGAATCGATGGTGGCTATAAATACTTAACAGATTGCTCGGGTAAACTTGAAGCTTCTCCTATAATCAAGCAGGTAAAAGAATATTCTTCTGTTGAGGCGCTTTCATGGGCGCAAGACTATCCTGACCATCCTTTTACCTGGAAAATTGCAAAACAGTGTGTTGTAAAAGCTCTCAAAGAACCCGACTTAAAGCTTAGAGAAAAATATATGGCACTTGCATACAGATGTTTAGGACAAGTACTTCACTTAGTTTGTGATATGGGATGCCCGCCTCACGTCAGAAATGATAGTCACCCGCCAAACTTTTACGTTATAGGTGATCCTGATATTTTTGAAGAGGTGACTAAAAAACTTGATGTTTACACTTTGTGGCAGGATAACCCTCCTTCAAGTTCACTTAAAGACAAATTCAATTCCTTTGAAAAGTTTGAAGATCTTTTTGTTGAATTGGCGACTAATACAAATGAAAATTTCTTTTCAGGCCAAACAATTGTTACCGATAGGTATAAACCTTTTGTCAGACCTGATAACCCATACCCAAAACCAATTATGGGTGTCGAACAATACAATTATGAAAAGCATGCTTACATCGCTGATTATAATGGTGTTTCAGTTGTAATGTGCAAAGACCTTGTTGCTGTGCCATTTTCATTTTTATTCGGGAAAGATTCAGTTAGAGGCAGACCTTATCTTGATGCTGAATGCGTTAAAAGTATGGCTGCTGCAATTTATCCAAATATTGCTGAAGCCGGAGCCAATGTTATAAGAATGTTTGTCCCTCCTCTTAAAGTGGAAATAACAGAAGCTAAAGCCGATAGCGGGGGCGTAGTAAGAGGAAAAGTATCATATACTATTCCTACATTAAATGATGAATATAGTACATTGTTCGACTTGAAGAATCTTTATAACGGACCAGTTTCACTTTATATTAATGGTAAAAAAACAAAGATTCAGGCTGAAGCTAAAAATAACTATTTTGAATTCAGATTAAAGGGTAAAACATCAAAACCTAAAGAAGAAGATTATGCTGTTGCTGAAATTGAGTTTGGGGGGATTGTTGTTGACTCTGACAAACGAAAATTTTCTGAAACAATTATCACAATTTCTTCTATTAGCCCTGAAGATGGTGCAATGGTAGGAGACGAGATTACAATTTTCGGATCTAATTTCGGAACTGATCTTGCCAATGGAAAAGTTTTTTTCAATGATGTTGAAGCTACCGAAAAGAAAACTTGGCTTATGACTCATATTAAGGTTATAGTGCCTCCAAATGCTGAAAGCGGATTTGTAAGATTAGAATGTCAAGGTTCAGAAAGTAATCAGTTCCCATATAAAATTAAAAAAGGTAATCCGGTTATTACATATATTTCTCCCGATAGTGCAAAGGCTGAAGATGTTATTTCTATTCATGGCAGGGACTTCGGGAATGAGCAGTATGATGGATCAATACCAATTTTCTACGGTCTGGAAACTGAAATAAAATCCTGGTCAGATTCTTTGATAACCATAGTTTTACCATTACGTTCGAAAAAGTATATAAATATAGTCGTAAAGAGGTTTTCACCCGATGATGAATGGGCTGTGGGCAGCAATACGATTTATAATTACAGGGTTTATCCTGATATTTTTACAACTATGAAAAGAATCGACCATTGGGGAACAGGATTTTTCGGAATGTTATACCAATTGGATGGAAGAGAAAGAGAAATTCAGGTTTATGGAGGTTATACAGAGGATGTACCTGTAAGATTTTCAGGTAATTCTTTTAATTTAGTGCGCACTGACTACTTGGATAGAAATCCGGGCCAAGAAATTTTTTATACTCATAACACGCATCTTACTGTTTCAGGAGATGGAAAATCAATTTCTGGCACAATTAATTATACAGATGAAAACAGAGGTATCGATCCTACGCTGTATGGTGAACTAAAAATGACAATAAACAATATGAAACTACTTTCTTTTGATGAAGAAAGGATTACTTATTCCTGTACTGAATCTGAAGGAAGCAGTGTTGTTGGATCTTTGTATTATGACGGAGGTTGGGATTGGAATGTATATAATGGCTTCAAAACCATTTCAGGATCAATTTATTTTTATGAGAAAACATGGTAATTATAAGAATTAATGGTTTTTAATTCTTTCAAATTATAAAGCTGCACCATTATTTTAAGGTATTACTAAAATGATTTTGGTGTAGCTTTTTCAATGTTTTGCTCCATTTGTACATATCTACGACTGATGTGTTAATATTTTTCATTTTACAATATATTACCTTTGTTCTGTATTTTGAATGATTAATATTTACTATTCTGCCATGAAATACTTATCCTTCATCCTCCTCTTTATCCTTTCTGTTAACTTATCAGGTCAACAACCCCTCTCGTCTAATCTGCCTATTGTTATCATTAATACCTCCGGACAGAATATTAAGGATGAACCAAAAATTACTGCCCAGATGAAAATTGTTTATAACGGCGAAAATGAACGAAATTCGATTAACGATTCTTCTTATAATTATAACGGTTATATCGGTATCGAACTCAGGGGTAACAGCTCTTTAAGTTTTAATCAAAAGCAATATACTCTAGAAACCAGAGACGCCTCAGGCCAAAACCTTGATGCAACTCTTCTTGGTATGCCTGCCGAAAACGACTGGGTTCTTTATGCTCCCTATAACGATTATTCTCTAATCCGCAACGTTATTGCTTATCACTTGTGGAATATGATGGGCTACTGGGCTCCCCGTACTAAAATGGTGGAGCTTGTGCTAAATGATGATTATCAGGGTGTTTATGTTTTAACAGAAACTATTAAAAAAGATGATAACCGTCTCAATATTTCTAAATTAAACCCAACCGATACTTCAGGCCTTGAATTAACAGGTGGCTATATCATGCGTATCGATGTTTCTAATAATGACGATGACCTTACTTTTAATTCAAAGGTTAAAGGAATTGGTACTGTTGCCAATAAAACCGTTACCTGGCTTCACCATTATCCAAAACCTGATGAAATCCACCCTCTTCAAACTGAATACATCCGTAAATATATTGATACTGTTGAACTTTTGATTCAATCACCCGAATATGCTGACCCGGTTAATGGCTATTCCAAATTTATTGAAGTACAGTCTTTTGTTGATTATTTCATCCATTCTGAACTGGCCTTAAACGCTGACGGATACAAACGAAGTGCCTATTTCTATAAAGAGAAAATGAAAAATGACGGAACTGGCGGAAAGCTACATGCCGGTCCGGTCTGGGATTATAATCTTGCCTTTGGAATTTGCAATTTTTGTAATGGTAATAAGATAAACTCCTGGGGGTATGAAGGTTGTGAAACTAATCCTACTCCTGCGATGTGGCAACGTCTTATTCAGGATCCTGCTTTCTGTAATGAAGTTAAATGCCGATATAAAGAACTGAGAGATAATATACTAAGCGAGGAATATCTTTATTCTTTTATTGATAACCAAGCTTCTTTACTTCAGGAAGCTCAAGCCCGCCATTTCGAAAAGTGGGATGAACTGTTTGATAATGAAAGCGGATTCCCATGGGGAGGAGGCATGTGGGGTGGAATGGGAGGTAACCTTTGGTTTAATGCATATTCAGTTGAAAGTTACGCTGAAGAGATTTCTGTCATTAAACAATGGCTATCCGACCGTCTGAAATTCCTTGATGAAAATCTTCCAGGAGAATGTCTGGTTTCTGATAATCATATCGACCTTGAAGATAAGATTCTGATTTTCCCTAATCCTTTTACTGATTTTATTTACATCGAATCCGATACTCCTATAACAGGTTTTGATATTTATGATATTTCAGGTGAGAAAATCTTTGGGAAATCTATTAATAAACAAAATAACATTATTATTGATGATTTTATTTACTTACCCGGGAAAACTTACATTCTATCTATTTATACTTCAGAAGGGCAGATTGTTAATCGTAAAGTATTAAAGGAATAATACAACCATTAATGTTATATTGTTTTTCTATTTTTCATTTGCAATAGGAAATAAACAGGAATCCCGATTAGTATTAGTACAAGTCCTATTGCAGCCTCTCGTGGCCGTGTTATGATTGTATTGAAAAAGAGTCCCAAACAAAAAATAATGTAAGCAATTGGTACCACCGGATAGCCCCACACTTTATAT
>JAGODU010000372.1 GCA_017998095.1 Prolixibacteraceae bacterium
CTGCACATACCGCCGAACGTTATAGCCAATGCGGTGTAAAGTAACATGTTAAAGAATAGCGAATTTTCTTCCCAGTATTTGGCACATTTGCTTTTGCATGGCCCTAACCTAGCCCTTTACATGCAAAAGCAAAAGAGCCAAATAGAATCTGGCTCACATATGGAATTATTAAACCTGAAGTGGCAAAACCTTTGCACAAGTACCTATTTAGCGATGGTGAACTTGGATAAAGCTGAAGTAACTATTTCGTATTGTACCTTAAATAGGTCATTTTTTTGCATTTCCATCTTTCCCTTTTGGAATAAAAAGAACTTTATTGGAAGTCCGATCATGCTCAACTCCGAAAACACCCATAACCCCTTCAGTGATAGTAAGCTTAGGGTAAAGTTGAAAATAGGGTGACAATTCTTCATAATTACCGATCCTATCAGTGAGGTATTTTGATAAGGATCTCATTGGAATAATGAGGAAGCCAGCAATAAGCTGCTTTTGAATAATACCAAGTGCTATTTTATTCAACGCCCGATGCGAAGAGGAAATATTTCCCGTTTCCCATTCAACTGCTACAATACCCTTGTCCGACCTGAAAATCGCATCAATAGGACCAGGATTTAAGCCATCAATCACTGACATTGATACTTCTGACTCCCACCCCTGTCGGACCAAATGCGCAATGAAATTATTTTTAATCGGAAGAACCCCATTCGCTTTGGGAACTGGATTAATTACAAACTCACGAGGGTCAGCCCAAGAAACCGTATGAATTCCATCAATAATATTCTGATATAGCTGACGATATGTATCAGACTGAGCAAATGCCCCAATTTCAATTAACCTTTTCTCAATTGCCAATTTCATATTGTTCTTCTAAGAGCTTAATAAAAATGCATGGGCTAATTTCGAGTCCCTTGGATATATTAAAAAGGCTATTTAAGGTTGGTTGTCTTAAGCCTCTTTCTAATAATGAGATATAGGTCCTATCCAGACCGCATATTTGAGCTAATTGCTCTTGTGAGAGACCCTTCTCCTGTCTCTTTTCCTGCAATATTCGTCCAAATAGTAGAGCAATAGACATAACCATTGAAATCTACTCAAAGGTTTGAAAAATAAATAATCAATATTGCAGACTATAGTCTGATTTAATTTGATTACTTTTACAAAAAAATAATAATGCACAGCACCTTGTTTGAAATACTAGGTATTGACCCTAAGAACCGAAGGGAGATAATCGCTCTAAGTAAAAAACTTGGGATTGCTGTCTCCAAACTAGACTATTATAACTCAAATAGCATTTTACCATCAGAAAAGGAACTGGCAATTATTTCAAGTTTTATTGGGCAATCGGTTGAATATATTATGCTTAGAATGGGAGCTTTAGATCACAACCTAAAAGACTTCATCGCAAAAAACATCAACTCATTCAATTTTGAATTACTAACAGAAGATCACGTAACCAATTCTACAAAATTATCGCCTTGCTTCAAGACTGAATATGGGGAATTGTTCAATGGAGATTGTATTCAATTTCTTAAAGGTATTGAAGATGAAACTTTTGATCTTATTTTTGCTGACCCTCCATTTAATTTAAACAAAACCTATCTGTCTGATATAGATGACAATCTTGATCTAGAAGACTATGTTAGCTGGACTGAAGATTGGCTTATAGAATGTATCAGAACCTTGAAAGATGGAGGAAGCTTGTTTCTTTGGAATTTGCCCAAATGGAATACATATTTCTCTTCATTTCTCAATAAAAGACTCAATTTTCGACATTGGATTGCTACTGATATAAAATTCTCATTACCGATTAGCAATCGCCTTTATCCCTCGCATTATTCATTACTTTATTATGTTAAAGGTCCGGTTGCCAAGTCTTTTCATCCAGATAGGTTGCCAATGGAAATTTGTCCAAAATGTTATTCTGATATAAAGGATTATGGAGGATACAAAGACAAGATGAATCCCAAAGGCGTAAATCTTACAGATGTATGGTTAGATATTCCTCCTGTAAGACATAAAAAATATAAGAGACGTAAGGAAGCTAACGAATTATCCATTAAACTTTTGGACAGAATTATAGAAATGTCAAGTGAAAAAGGAGACTTAATATTTGATCCATTTGGTGGATCGGGCACCACGTATATAGTTTCTGAAATTAAGGAGAGAAGGTGGATTGGGATTGAAATTGGACCTTGCGAAGATATTATAGATAGATTCAAAGTAATTAATGAGGAAAAAGAGTACCTAGAAAATTATCGAAAAAACTATAACCGCCTGTTTACAGAAAAAACCAAATCTGTTAGAAATCAAATGAATCTATGGACAGATGATACCTTCAGAACAGACAGATTAAATAAACTCGGATAAATAGAGGCATATTTCGCTTATTTAAAATTATGGCCGAGCTAACATCAATTTTTCAAAATACCTTTTTGCAAGCACATTTAAAAGCCGTTAAGGCCTTAGCTCAAACCAAGGCTTTTAAAAGAGCTTGCAAATAGACAATCTTGAAAATGATTCATAATGAACAAAATCTTGAATAAATCGCACTGGCTATAACAGGTCGGTATATGTCATTGGCTTTACCGCACCGCGAGAATCTTCTGGCTAAAGAAGAACGCTAAGTGGTCGGCGGTGCGGCCCGCCCCGGCTCCCGCCGGGGACTCCCTCCTGGTGTCACGGTTTTTGCCAACGCGAGAATTTAGTAATAACCATCATAATCCTGCATCGCACCACGAGTGCAAAAACACGCGCCACCGCGACTCTGCGCCAACGCCACATACCGCCGAACGTTACCACACATTTATAAACCACTGAAAATGAATGATCCAAACGCATTTGTATCCGACTC
>JAGODU010000108.1 GCA_017998095.1 Prolixibacteraceae bacterium
TTTCTATACGTGCAGCATGAACAACCTGACCACGATCTTTGCCTCCTTCTTTACAATTTGAAGCAAAATCATACTCAGATTCATATACTTTCATCATTTCTGCTATATCAGAATCAGTAACTTTATTTTGATATTCTACCAATTCTGCTATCGGGCAATAATCAACATGATAACCTAAAACCATTTCAGCTTCTACTTTATCACCATCAGTTACTGCTACATTGTTCATCTGGTCACCAAAACGGATAATTCTCATATCCTGTGCATCAGCCCATGCTGCAGCTACTCTCATCCACACAGCAATTTTTGACTGAGCCTTTTCATCCTGCCAATGTCCGACTACTACCTTACGGTTTTTTCTCATCCTTGCAGTAATATGACCAAACTCTCTGTCTCCATGGGCACTCTGGTTTAAATTCATGAAATCCATATCCATTGTTTTCCATGGAATTTCTTTATTATACTGGGTATGGAAATGCAATAAAGGTTTGCGAAGTTCCTGCAAACCATGAATCCACATTTTAGCTGGAGAGAAAGTATGCATCCAGGTAATTACACCAATACATTTTTCATCAGCATTTGCTGCCTTTAAGGTAGATGTAACTTCTTTAGCTGAATTTACAGTTCCCTTATACACTATTTTTACAGGAAGATTTCCAGATGCATTTAATCCGGCAACCATTTCATTAGAATGACTATCCACTGCTATTACAGCATCACCTCCGTAAAGGAGCTGTGCCCCTGTTACAAACCAAACTTCATAATCTGAGAAACTATTCATATTCCTAATTTTTTAATTTATACTTTTTCCTTTTTAAAATTTTCTAAATACCTGAAACATCAAAAGACACTCCCTTTGACATCAGATCTTCATACTTTTCCTTATCAAATGAATATAAATAAGAGCCTTTTTTTGAATTATTCATGTCCTTTATTGGTAATCTCTCCAATAAGCCCATTGATATAAATTTCCGCCTGAAATTAGCCGGATCAAGCTGCCTTTGATAAATTGCTTCATATAGATTTCTTAATTGAGTTATTGTAAACTGCTCAGGAAGTAACTCAAATCCTATAGGCTGACTTATAGCTCTTTTACTTAAACGCTTTAATGCAACATTTACCATTTCCTTATGATCAAAAATCAAATCAGGAATTGAGTCTATTGCAAACCACTCTACATTGTGTTTTTTTAATACCTCAACATCGTAATCTTCAATGTTTATAAGGGAGAAATATGCAGTACTTATAACTCTGGCTTCCTTATCTCTTTCTAACTCAGAGAAAGTACTAAGCTGATCCATATAAATATTACGAAGACCGGTTATTTTAGCTAAAACGCGATAGGCAGCCGCGTCAAGTGTTTCATCACTTCTTAAAAACCCTCCCATCAGCGACCATTTGCCTTTTTCAGGCTCAAAATCTCTTTTATACAATAGCAATTTGAGTACTTCTCCATCGAATCCGAATATTACACAATCGACAGCTATAAAAAACTTATCTATACTTGTATAAGTCATAAAAAATAATGTTTTTATCAAAAGTCATAAATACTTTTATTATCTACAACTTGTTATAAAACATATTTAAACGAAATGCACTAATTATCTGACATTTACATTAAAAAGAAAAGTATTGATATTTTTTCTTGAAAAGAAAAAAAGCTTATTCAAAAGTCATTTTAACTTTTATATCTATTATTTTAAAGTGACTTCTTCTATTGTATTGTTTTTCATATACCACAAATAACCCTTAACATCTTCAAAGCCCATTTGCTTTACTTTACCAATATATCCGCTTACCTGCCTGAAATGTGAGGAATTCTTCTCGGAAGACAGCTTATAATCAACTATTATTACTTTATTACCCTTTCTCATTACCCTGTCGGGACGTAAGAGTCCAAAATCATTATCAATTATTGTTGCTTCATTCATCACCTCATAATTACCGTCGAACCATTCCTTCACAGATTCTGATGTTACTAATTCCTTTAGTCTGGTTGTATATTTGTCTGTTTCACTTTTTTGAATCCTTCCCTGTCGACAAGCTTTATTTACTGCAATCTCCAGATCTTCCGTATTCTTTACATCTGAAAGTATATCATGCATTATTTTACCTTCATTTATTTTGTTTAATCGCCCTTCTCCATCTTCTTCAACAAAAAACTCGTAATTCTTATGAAGCAAAAGCTGATTTAAAGAATTTTTTTCTTCTTCCGGTAATCCGCTTATTACTATTTCATTTCTTGATTCATTCTTTGTATCCCCCTTCTTTTTCAGGTCTCCAAAGACATAAATATTCCCTGCCTCTTTTTTATCTTCCTCTTTTGAAATTAAGTGTTCTAAAAGCAAATCACCCATTACTTTTATTTCCGGTTCATTTTTAATTTTACTGTTACTACTTCTTTTCTTAGAGTAAACAAACAGACCTTCAACAGCTCTTGTAAATGCAACATAAAGAAGATTCAGATTGTCAATGTAGCTCAGTAATAATTCAATGAAATAATAATCAGAAAAATAAGTACTTACCAGACTTTTTGTAATTTTTACAGGTAATATTGGGAAATCTTTATCAAAAGGTGCAGGAGACTGACACCATATTATATCCCCATTACCTCCATTGCCTGATAAGCCAAATTCCCAGTTACAATAGGGTATCATAACTATTGGAAATTCTAGTCCCTTTGATTTGTGAATTGTCAATATTCTTATTGCATCCCGGTGCATAGCACTTTGCAATTTAATCTTGACTCCAAAAGTATCCCACCATTCAAGAAACTTATGCAGATTTTCACTTTCCTTTAAAGTATAATCAAATACGGAATCATTAAAAACCTGTAATGGTGCCTGTTCAGATTGTATCTTATTCAAACTGAAATCTTTTTCAAGACGATGTATCAAATCATATAGTGAAAGGTTTGAAATATCTTTCAAATATGTATGTTTATCATCTGTAAAAAATGAAAAGTATATTTTTGTTATTTCATCAGGTACAAACTCTTCAACCAATTCCTTAATATTCTCTTTCCCCTCTCCTTCATTTTTATCAAACAATGGCAATAATCCCTTACAATATTCAAAAATAACAGCTGCCCTGTTAACTTTATCATCAGGATTCAATATATATCTCAGCATTCCAATTATAAACCTTACTGAAACTGAACTGACAAGAAACATACTATCATCAGAAATCACATCAAAATTGTACTCTGAACCCTCTTCTTTCTTCTTCAGCAATGCATTTGCAACTTTACTGCCCTCCTTGTTCCACCTTACCAGTATCGCTATATCTGATGCTTTATACCCTGTATCCTGAGCTTTGCAAATATCTTCAATAAGTGCCGTAATTACTATGTCATCATATTTTAAATCATCTTCATTATCTTTAACTTCTTCAATAAACTGAAGTTTGATATATCCGCTCTCATCACTTTTTGATGAATTTTGTATTACATCAGAAAAAACATCCCTTATAGTATCTGAATATTTCCCGGGTATTTTTCCTGTATATTCATCTTTAATTATTCTATTGAATGAATTCTGTAATAAATCCCCGGATTCATTAAAAAGATCATTGTTGAATTCTATTATTCTCTTGCAACTTCTCCAATTGGTAGCAAGATTTTTCTTTTCTATTTTGAATTTTCCAAGTTCTTCTTCTATTCTGCTTCCCAGCAATTGCCACTCACTGTTTCTCCACCTGTAAATTGATTGTTTTATATCACCTACAACCAGATTTTCATTGTTTTCAGAAAGTGAATTAACCATTAGCGGCTTAAAGTTCTCCCATTGTAAATTAGAAGTATCCTGAAACTCATCTATCATAAAATGATTGAAGTAAGTACCAAAATTCTCATAAATAAACGGAGCATCATTATTGTTGATGATAACATTGAGCAACTTATCACTTTCATTAAGCAAAATCATATTCTTTTCTTTCTGCAACTCCCGTAAATCAAATGCAAGTGTTGACATTAAGCCAAGCTGATTTATATTTTTCTTTATTTCAAGGGCTGTTGAATAATCAATGTATTTACTTTTATATAAGGCTATTGCCTCACTTAATTTTGCGTTTAAGCCTGAATGATAACAGCTCTTAATTTCAGCTTCTCTTGGCGATTTCTTTGTAAACCATTCGTCAATGTTATCCAGTGATTTAAGTGTTGTTGCGGTAGGAGTAAAACTCTCAGTCCTGATTTCTTTCAGATATCTGAAATAATTCATGAAAGATTTCGATCCTCCTTTAAAATCGGAAGTTTGAAGTCCGCTTGATTCAATTATTGACAATCCCTCAGTTCCTATTCTTTTACACTCATTTTCATACCAATAAATAATTGAGTTTAATTGTTTCTTCAGGTCTTTCAGCTTTTCTCTTTCTATTTCCAAAGAATCATGACTCCCCATATATTTCCGGAATACATCTTTCCCAATTTCATCTCCAAAGTCTGCAATCTTCTTTTTTAATTCCCATCCCTTGTTGTTTTCCATTTGCTCCTCTGCCATCATCAGAAGCCATTCCTTGATATCTTTATCTTCATCAATACGAGAAATCATCCTTTCACAAGCTTCCATCAACATTTCTTTTTGATTCAGGTCAACTTCATACGAACCCAAAGAGCCCATTTCCTTTGCAAAAGAACGTAATACTGCCTGGAAGAAGCTATCAATAGTGCTAATTGAAAACCTGTCATAATCATGCAATATCAATGACAAAGCTATTGATGAATTTTCTTCTATCTGCTTATCACTGAAATGTGTTTCTTCCCTTATTAATTTTTTTAAATCTTCATTTCTGCCTGATGATAATGAATACAAGGTACTGACAACCTTGCTTTTCATTTCAGAGGTAGCCTTATTCGTAAATGTTACAGCAAGTATATTTCTGTACTTAAGGGGATTCTCAATAAGAAGCTTAATATATTCGGCTACTAATCTGTATGTTTTTCCTGATCCTGCCGATGCTTTAAATATTGTAAGCTGTGACATGTTTCCGTGTTTTGTCTTTAAAAATTTTAAGGTCAACGGCTAAATTAGCAATAATGCTTCATTTATATACCTCATTACTTATTTTTGAACTTCCAGGCAGTGTAAAGCTGAAAACACTTCCTTTACCGGGTTCGCTTTCAATAAAAAACTCTCCGTTATTCAATTCTATCAACTCCTTGCAAAGAATCAATCCAAGACCTGTTCCCTTTTCATTATTCGTACCCGGAGTAGAAACTATACCTTCTCCTTTTAATATTTTTTCAATAGTGTCACTACTCATTCCCTCACCCGAATCTTTTACTCTGATCAATATCTCATTATCGCCAACAAGCTGAGTAGTTACAATAATCTCACTACCCTCAGATGAGAACTTGACAGCATTTGCTAAAAGATTCCTAACTATAATCATAACACTAACTTCATCAAAGAAAGCAAAGAAATCTTCCTCCGACTTATTAATCAATTTTATGTCCTTATTGGCCAAAGTCGATTCAAAATAATTAATCACTTGTAAGATACACTTTGATAGATTATTAGTTTTTAAATTTATTTTAAACTGATCATTCCGGCTCAACCCCCACGATAAAAGATTCTCGACAAGCATTGACAATGAATAAGCTGTTACTCCTAATTTCTTTGCTATTGTTTCTTTTGTTTCAATGGGTATACTTTTATCGGAAAAGATATCAAGTCCCTGAATAATATTCGACAATGGACTTCTTAAATCATGCCCTATTATTGCAAAAATCTTATTCTTTAAAGTAACCTCCTTATGAAGTGTAATATTCTGTTTTTCAATTATTTTATTTTTTTCATTCAACTGATTGGTCCTGCTTTTAACTTTTTCTTCCAGTTCAGCATTTAATACAGACAGCTCTTCTGATAGTTGCTTATCTTTTTCTGACATCTCTACAAACCTTCTGAAAAACTCAAAAGACTGTGTTAGAATGAAAAACAGAAACACATAAGGAAGTATGTAGAAATCAAATAAAAAAACTCTTGAGTCTGAAACAAAACTATCATGAAATGCACCCCCTAAAAGCATTACAAAACCCGATAAGTATAAAATGGAAATAGCTCTCCTGATCTTCAATAACTTAAATGTCTGAATTAAAAATACAAGGAAACTTACAGATAAAACAATGTAAAATATATACATTGAATAAGAAAAAATGTTTACAGGCAAGGTAAGAATACCAAGTATTGTCATAACACTTATCAGAGTTAAAACGATAATTGTCTTTTTAATGAATTTTATAGGTAAAATATGGTAGAAACCCCAGACACCACAAATTATACCTCCAAAAATTCCTATATATTCCAATCTTATTATCCAATCCCACCTGATATTTGATATTAAAGAAATTGGAATTAAGTTAGAACATATACCTCTGAGAAATACAAAGAGAAAGCATAAAGCAAGAAAAAATATAGCCTTTTCCCTGCGATTGTAAAATGAAAAAATAAGGTAAAATATCCCGAACGAAAATAATATGCCTAAAGTAAACATCTCCAATATGTTGTCAATGTTTTCTTTTCTCTCAAGATATTTATATTCACTGATTAAAGGAACTTTCCAGATGCCTCCCCTTCTGTGATTGAAATTTGAAACTTGTACTAATATTTTTAAAGTATCCGATTCAGGTACAAATTTTATTATTAAAGGATTATAGTAAGGTTCTTCCTCTCTTTTGTTTTTTCCAATTACACCACACTCTTTAATAAGTTTTCCATCGACAAACAACTTGTAGGCTACATCAACCCCAGGAAGATGCATACCTAAGGGCTCTCTGAAGTTATGAGGTAAAATTAATTCCAGATGATAAGTGCCATATCCGCTTCCACTAAAATTCTGACCATCTAAAGAATAGCTTGACCAATATGAAGGAATTTTGACCTTAACAGGAGTGTATCCCTCTTTAATATTATCAATATCATCTGAACTCAGGAAATTACTCCAATAAAAATCCCATTCACACGACAATGGAATTCTTTTCTTATTAAGATCATTTGCATTTTCTATTTTATAAACTGCTCTATTATCTGCATAAGAGAAAATAACGAGTAAAAAAGCAATCAGTAACAGAGTAATTCTCTTCATTTTAATCTTTTATTGAGCCTTTTTGATATCAATTTTTCAGATTAATAATTTACAAAAAAATATTTAAAAATCGACTCAAATGAAAAAAGTTATGAAAAACAAAAAGCCCGGCTCTATTAAAAGTCGGGCTTCCATTATTTCACCTTAAAAAGAATACTATTTTACTTTATCAACAATTGCTTTGAAAGCTTCCGGATGATTCATAGCTAAATCAGCCAAAACTTTACGGTTGATATCAATATTCTTAACCTTTAAAAGATTAATGAATGTTGAATAATTTAATCCTTCAGGACGAACTGCAGCATTGATACGCTGAATCCATAAAGCCCTGAAATTTCCTTTTTTCTTCTTTCTGTCGCGGTAAGCGTACTGCATACCTTTTTCCCAGGTATTCTTTGCTACCGTCCATACGTTAGCCCTTGAACCAAAATTTCCTTTGGTTGCCTTCAGGATTTTTTTCCTTCTGGCTCTTGATGCTACGTTGTTTACACTTCTTGGCATAATCTTACATTTTCGAGTGGTTAGCGCTCTGTTATCATTAAGAGACTTGCAAGCTAATTCACTCAGGTTAATTACTAATTTTTAAACACTTTCAAAAGAACTACTTCATTGCTAACATCCTCTTTACATTTGATTCGTCGGATTTGTCGACCAGACCAAAGTAAGTAAGGTTACGTTTGCGCTTAGTGCTTTTCTTTGTCAAAATATGACTTTTAAAAGCATGTTTTCTTTTGATTTTTCCGGTACCGGTAAGCTTAAAACGCTTTTTTGCACCGGCATTCGTCTTCATTTTCGGCATTATCCTACTTTTTAAATGTGTAACCTAATTATTTTTTCTTCTTAGGTGAAATAAATATCGTCATTCTTTTGCCCTCTAACTTAGGCATCATTTCTAATTTTCCAATTTCTTCAAGCTCATTTGCAAAGCGTAATAATAATATTTCGCCTTGTTCCTTGAATAATATCGACCTTCCCTTAAAAAAGACATACGCCTTAACTTTTGCACCTTCCTGCAAAAACTTCTCAGCATGTCTCAATTTAAAATTAAAGTCATGGTCATCAGTGTTTGGTCCAAACCTGATTTCCTTAACTACAACCTTTACTGCTTTAGCTTTAATCTCTTTTTGTTTCTTTTTCTGCTGATAAAGAAACTTTTGATAATCAGTAATTTTACAAACCGGAGGTTCTGCCTTTGGTGAAATCTCCACCAAATCCAACTCCAACTCATCTGCAAACTTTAATGCCTGCTGAATACTATAAACTCCCGGATTTTCGATATTGTCTCCGACAAGTCTTACTTCCCGAACTCTGATTTGATTATTGATACGGAAAAATAACTTATCGTCATCCCGGTTATCAACTCTTCTGTCTTTCTGCGGTGCTTTTTTTTCCTCCAAAATTACTAACTGCTTAAATTTTGTATGTTACTTAATTGTTCGTTAACTTCATTTTTAACTTTTTGAGCAAATTCATCAACGCTCATCGAACCCTGATCTCCCTGCCCCTGTCTTCTTACTGAAATAGTTTCAATTTCAGCTTCTTTCTCACCAACAACAAGAAGATATGGTATTCTTTTCAGCTCGTTATCACGAATCTTTCTGCCAATCTTTTCGTTACGGTCGTCTAAGACGGTGCGAATATCGGAAATATTTAAAATATTTGAAACTTTTCTTGCGTAATCGTTATATTTTTCACTAATAGGCAAAACTACAGCCTGCTCAGGTGTAAGCCAAAGCGGGAATTTGCCAACTGTATGCTCAATCAGCACAGCTACAAAACGTTCCATTGAACCAAAAGGTGCCCTGTGTATCATTACCGGTCGGTGACGCTGATCGTCAGAACCTATGTATTCAAGCTGGAATCTTTCAGGAAGATTGTAGTCAACCTGAATTGTACCAAGTTGCCAGCTTCTGCCTACTGCATCCTTAATCATGAAATCAAGCTTAGGACCGTAGAATGCAGCTTCACCAGTTTCGGTTACAGTTTTCAAACCTTTTTCCTGTGCCGCTTCAATGATTGCCCTTTCCGATTTCTCCCAATTTTCATCCGATCCGATATACTTTTCCTTGTTATTCGGATCTCTCAATGAAATCTGAGCTGTATAGTCAGTAAACTCAAGAGCCTTGAATATGATGAAAATAATATCTATTACTTTCTTGAATTCTTCTTTCAGCTGATCAGGAGTACAGAAAATATGAGCATCATCCTGAGTGAAGCCCCTTACCCTTGTCAACCCGTGCAGCTCACCACTCATTTCATAGCGATAAACTGTACCAAACTCAGCAAGACGGATTGGTAAATCTTTATATGAACGTGGCTTTGTTTTATATATCTCGCAATGATGAGGGCAGTTCATTGGTTTCAGCAAATACTCCTCACCTTCCTGAGGTGTTGTTATGACACGGAATGAATCTTTTCCGTATTTTTCATAATGCCCTGAAGTCTTATAAAGCTTAACATCTCCAATATGCGGAGTCATAACCTGCTGATATCCGAAGCTCTTTTGAACTTTCCTGAGGAAAGACTCAAGGTTGTCACGAAGCATTGTTCCTTTTGGCAACCACAATGGCAATCCCATTCCCACTTCAGGTGAAAATGCAAAAAGCTCCATTTCCTTGCCAATCTTACGATGGTCACGCTTCTTGGCTTCTTCAAGCAATATCAGGTATTCATCAAGTAATTTTGCCTTTGGAAATGAAATGGCATAAATCCTTGTGAGCATCTTGTTCTTTTCATTACCCCTCCAGTAAGCACCGGCAACACTTAGTACCTTGATCGCCTTTATTGGCTCAGTATTAGGCAAGTGAGGTCCTCGACAAAGATCAGTAAAATTGCCCTGATGATATAAGGTAATTGTTCCGTCCTGAAGGTCGTTTATAAGCTCAAGCTTATATTGATCGCCCTTTTCAGTAAACAATTCAAGTGCATCTTCTTTTGAAATATCTGTTCTGGTAATATCGCTTTTCTGACGTACCAGTTCTGTCATCTTTTTTTCAAGGGCATCAAAATCCTTTTCAGCAATGGCCACTCCCTGGGGAAGGTCAACGTCGTAATAAAAGCCATTTTCAATTGTAGGCCCGATACCAAATTTCGTACCCGGATAAAGAGCTTCAATAGCCTCAGCCATTACATGCGCAGATGAATGCCAGAATGCATGTTTGCCTTCTTTATCATCCCACTTGTATAGTTTTATTTCTGCATCAGAAGTAATTGTCCGGTTCAGATCCCAAATTTCACCATTAACAGATACTGATAAAACATCAGCTGCAAGCCTTGGACTTATCGAGTTTGCAATTTCAAGTCCGGTAACTTGATTTTCATATTGTTTTATGCTTCCATCAGGAAGAGTAATATTTATCATTTTCCTTTTTTTAACAAGTTTGCAAAGATAATTATTCTCTTATGATTACAAGGATTATAAAATATTTTTTATTCGTATTTTAACAGAAAATTTCATGTAGCGCTAATATGAATTTCAGCATTTTAATAATTCAGTTTGTAATATTTAACTTCAATTAATTAAATAATCAAAAGAATGATGTAAAATTTATCTGCCCGCTAATTGTAGTTTCCAATATAGAAAAATCAAGAACCTTCTATGAAAAGTTTCTTAACCAGACAGTTAAATATGATTCCGGTGAAAACATTCAAAGTTTTTTCTTGAAACTGTTTGCCAATAAATACTGAAGAAAGTTCTTACTCTTTTCATTACTTAGCCATACCTAATACCTACCAGGTTCTTACCAGGTTCTACCCAAATACCATAAGAAAGTTTGCTTATGGTATTTGGGTAGAACCTGGTAAGAACTTGGTAAGAACCTGGTACGAGTTTGCCATAACCAAAACAGGTATCGGATAAGTTAAAAAAAATTAGCCTTTACGCATTACACATAAAGGCTGATAAATGGATTAATTGTAGCTTTTTTACTTTATAAATTTCCCGACAGATATAGTTTTACCTTGCGAAATTGCTTTGCCAATAAATGTCCCATTTGGAAGAGTGGAAACATCTATGGAATATTTGTTTTTGCCATTAAAGGTTAATCTTTCCTGTCGTAACATCAACTTACCCTGTACGTTATAAATTTCAAAAGTAAGATTGCCGGTATTGTCTTTCAAAACAATATTTAATTCTTCTTTTACAGGAACCGGATAAAAGTGCATTTCACTTACATGAATATCCTTTGCAGAAGTCAGATTTTTAAGGTCTACCGTTTCATTGTAAACCATATTTCCTGCCCTGTCCCACACAATAAAGCTGGCTTTATTTTCGGGGCAATTGAAGTTGCTTACTGAAAAGCCGTCGCCGGAAACCACTGTACCATCGCACATTACCCATTCGGCATAGTAATTTGTATCAGTGACATTATAGCCTATATACTGGTCATCTTCATATTCATAAAACCACCAGTCGGCAGGGAGTTCTGTGACAGTTCCATCGGAATTGAAAACGAAGGTTCCTGAAAACTTGCAACCATCAACTGTTAAAGCTGTTACGGTGTATTTACTGGTTGGGCAAAGATTTTCAATTGTAGGGCCATCAGTGCCATCAGACCAGTAGAAGTACTGAGTATCAATCTTCTGGTCGCCAAGAACCACCTTGGCAGTAACTGTTCCAATACATGAAGAAGCAGTTGGCGGGTAGTATGAATCGTATGCAAACCTATAATTGCAAACAGGCTCAGTGTATACAACTGTGTCTTCTATCCATGGTGAAAGGAATATATCTTCGCACCAGGTAGTTTTGCAACTATCAGCTGTCAAGACAGTTAAGCAGACATTTTGCGAATATCTGAATATGTCGAACATTGCCATTGGTTCAGCCTCATAGCTTGTGTTTCCATCGCCAAAGTCCCAGAAATAGCTGATAATTTCATTATCGCTGTAAGGGAAAAACTTTAATGGCTTAACCTCAGGGATAGTATAAATATCTTCAGGCTCGGTGTATTTAAACCAGGCATTACAACTTGGCTCAACAGGCCATGTTTCCATAAACAAATTTACCATCTGGCAGAACTGAGCTTCACATCCTGAAACTGTTGTGACAGTGAGGCATACTTCAACAAATGGGTTCGGGAAACCAAGCATGGAATCTGAAACAGCCGGCAAGACGTAAACATGAGTTGGTGCTGGTTCATCACTTGAAGTTCCATCACCAAATTCCCATAGATATTTTGCTGCCTGCTCGCTGGTTTTGGATTTAAAATCCAAAGCAAGAGAAGGAACTAAGGTTTGAATATCGTGATTAATTTCGTAGTAGAAGTCAACAAAGCAATCATAAATTACAGTATCCCAAGGGAAAGGATCAACCATGGGTTTAATATACAACATATTACAAATTCTATCTTCGCAGGTTTCATTAGAAACTGTAAGGCAGACTTTTCTTTCATCAGGTACTTGTTTAAATTTGACTACAGGAAAAGCTTCAGTGCTAAGATCACCATAATCGAAATCCCATTTATAACTAAGGTTTTCACCTTCTGAAGTATTAATAAAACTGAAAGTTGAGCCACTATCTACAGGGTCAATATTATCAAAAGAAATATAGAAATTTGCCCTGCAGTCGACTGTATCACGATAATTTGGGTTCATGATATTAATTACTTCAGAGTAAATATTCCTGCAGCTGTCAGCCGTAAGAATTTCAAGAGAAACAGTACGGTAAACTTCAGAAATTGCATAATAATTTTTAATATCGAGCGGATGACTGAAAATATGGGTAGGATGTTGCTCATAACTCTCGTTACCATCGCCGAAGTTCCAGTGCCATGATACGATATTACCTTCTGACAAATCCTTAAAATCTATTGCAGTAGCAGGTGCAAACGTTTTAATAGTTGTATTCATTGAATATGCAAAAAAAGATCTGCAAGCCGGGTTAAAGATTGTATCTTGTCCGTTGACTATCAGGCTTGAAATGATAAGGAGAAAGAGTAT
>JAGODU010000373.1 GCA_017998095.1 Prolixibacteraceae bacterium
TTCCATCACCGACAATCCATACAATTACTCCACCATTCTTTGTAATACGGGTAAGTTCAACTGCTATTTTTTCAAACTCAAACTTGTTGTTTCCGTTGTATGACCGCAAATGGTCATATGGGGGAGATGTAAGAACCAAGTCGACATAATTATCCGGCATTTTGTTCATTGTAATCAGGCAGTCTTCATTGAAAACTTTGTTGATTAAAACATCATCCGGATTTGGAATATCCGATTTGCGAAAATTGCGACTCGGTAATACCTTTTTTTGTTCGCCAGACCTTTTTTGGGGGAGTTCATGAACCACATATTCATACCCTTTGAAATGTCCTTTCTTATCCCGGACTTCAACTTTATGCACAATTCTGTGTTTTACAAGCTCTTCAAATGCCTGATTTAGTGCATAATATCCCTCTTTGAAATACTTTGGCAAGTCCTTTTTATTGATATTGTGATTGGATGGCAGAGACAAGAGATATGCTAAGATACCCTTAGCTGTTGCTGACAATCTATTATCATTCAGTATTTTAGTTGGAACTGTTGAATAATTATAATCGATACTTAGGTTCTGTATGCGACCTGATTCCATTAAGATTGATATTTATGTACAGGTCGAAATTTATCAAATTACCATGAGATAGCCAGAAACAATGCTGTTGTTTTATCAACCAATTATTTACTCAATTGTCTGGAAAAACTCTGATAAGGACATTTCTGTAGCATCAATTAGGGAAAGCAAGGTCAGTAGCTTTATGTTTTTCAGATTTCCTTTTTCGAATCTTTGAAGGGAGTTAACATGGACATCAGCAATTTCACTGTATTCTGATTGACTTAATCCATCATTTATCCTGTAATTCTTAATGAGAAGCTGTATTTCTTCAATCCGTTTTTCCTGATATTCTGGGATAAGTTTTTTGTGCATTACCAATGTTTCCCATAAATACATTGCAGTGTGGATTTGGATGTACCGTTTAATGTATTTGATGTTCCTATTGGTACGAGAACAGAGGTTTATTATACCGATTTTGTTGGTCTGATTCTTTAATTTGGAATACCCAGCATTATAAAATGCCAGATATTCAATGGATTAAAGTTGGGTCGTAGTCCCAGCGTGCATGTTATCGACTTTAATTTGTCAGAATTTCAACGAAATTTTAATATTCAGAGGTATTTAAATAATTCTTCCAGAGTAATATTATGCCTGCGCTTATAGTATAGAAGTATCTGAAAGAGCGATGAAAATTGGAAATCCAATCTTCCTTCTTCGATGGCATAATAAGTATTTCTTGCAACTCCCATTTCTTCAGCCAAAGGTTCATATCCTTTTTTCTGGTCTAATCTGAGCTTTTTTAATTTCTTTCCCAGCTTAACCAAAAATTCCTTTTGTTCAGGAGATATTTTATCCGGCTTCTTCACAGTTCTTTTTTGTAAAAGTAAAAAAAATGTTGCCCTTATGTAAGGGTTGTGAAATAATTAATATATATTTGCCCTTACATATGGGCAGTGGCACTATAAATAAGACAAGATTCGTTCACGAGTTAATATCATTCTCGTTTGATGGAGACTTCATGAATTACTTTTTTATCCTGATTCAACTCGACCAGAATGATGTCCCGGTTGGTATTTGGATTTTTCCAATGGTTAAAGCATGTGGAACTACAATCTTATATCCTTATTCACAAAACTAACAGTAAATCAAGAAAAAAACTGATTCCATCATGATAAGCATCTATATTCACTTTTGCACAATAGTGTATATGCAATATTCAATCCAATGGACATATAATCAATGTGTTATAAGGTTAAATAATGAAATCTGGGAAATATCACATTCACTTTCGATAGATAATAAACAAAACTGAAATAAATTATGAGTGCAAAATTTTCAAACACGACTTCCGATTTCCTCGAATGGAGTCAATCAATGAATTTGATAAGAAACCTGTACCGTGATGGCGATTATCGGATTTCATTGCTTGTTTCCTTCGGTTCATTCTGGGGACTTAGAATTTCGGACATTCTTTCATTAAAGTGGCAGCAAGTTTATGACATGGATGAATTTGAATTAGTCGAAAAGAAAACGCAAAAATGCCGGGTGATAAAAATTAACGGGCAGTTAAAAAAGCATATTAATGACTGTTACCATAAAATCAAACCCTATTCTGTTGAAGAATCTATTTTCATAAGTAGGAAAGGGTCTGTTTACACAGTTCAGCGAATTAATGTGATACTGAAAGACTTGAAAGTCAGATATAATCTGAAAATTAAAAATTTCAGCAGTCATTCACTTCGAAAATGCTTCGGCAGAGAAGTGTTTAGCCGTTCTGATTCGAATGCAGAACTGGCATTAGTTAAGTTATCTCAACTTTTTAATCATTCAAGTCCTTCAATCACGAGGAGATACCTTGGTATAAGTCAAAAGGAACTGATGGAGACTTATGAAATTCTGAGTTTTTAAAAAATATAAAGTTCTGAATCCAGTCGGGATTTAGAAACTATATTTGAGTTTAAACATTAGCATATCATAGTCATTCAGATTTCCGAAAACGCCACTCCCTTTACCTTCAATTATTGCAGCAGACAGACTCATTTCAATATTGTCGGTTGCCTGATAAGCTACTTCAGGTACAAATAGAAGGGTGTAATTATCTTTTATTTTATTCCAGTCTGTTACGATAAAACCGCCACCTATAGGGGCAACTTTTAGTTTTTCATTAAAGAACTTTTTTTCATATCGTACAAAAAAATAGTCGTTAAGGTTTCCTTCCCCCCGTTCATTAATAAAACCGTGCATATACTGGAAATTCAGGTACGAACTGTTTGAGAAATT
>JAGODU010000109.1 GCA_017998095.1 Prolixibacteraceae bacterium
ATGGACAGCTTCATAAAAGCCGACGGAAAAGATGAATTTGTAATATACATGGCTCCGGTAGGAAAGTATTAAAAAGTTGAGAGAGGTTTAACCTCTCTCAACTTTTTATCTTTTTCATGTTTATCCGTTTTTAACTTTGTCTGTTTCATAAATTTTACATACACCGCAGACTTTTTCTAAATAGTCCTCTTTGGTAGTTGCTCCATCAGTAAAATACTCATACAACCATTCAAGTCCACCCCGCATATACTGATGGAATAATTCTAAATTTTCCTCTAGTTTCGTATTTTGCTCATCTTGTCTGAAAGCACGATCTATTTTTTCATCGCTAGATAACTTTGTGGAATTATCTGCAAGCATAACAAGTCGAAAAGCAAAATCCAAATCGGCTTGGTGATTGATTATCTGTTCTGCCAAAATACTGTAAGTATCATTCGAAGAATTGTCTTCTGCAGATTTCTTATTATATCTCAATCCAATTAAAGGTGCTATAGCATAGATGTCAACAGCGGTACTTATTATGCCAGCGGCTTTTGCTGTTTTATCAAGCCTATTTGTCGTTGCACTTAAAAATCGTATATATGTAGCATGCTTACCTTTAAGTTCATAATCGCTATTAAACATTACATGGTCCTCCTTACGACGGAATTAGTATCGGAATTATTAATTTTCTCAATCGAATAACTACAACCGATCTTGTGCTCTAAGGCTGGCCTTGCAAACTCCCAATCTTTTTGCATAACCATTAAAATGACTTGTTCCGCAATTCCAGGAATAATCTTGGAAATATTATTTATATGGATTTCATCTGCATTAGAGAACGGGGCGTCCATCACAAGAGGATACGGCTCTGTATTTACAGGAATATCTTCATCATCTGTGACATCGTTTCCTTTATGAGCCTTCTGCCTTGCTAAGTCCACCAAACCGGAAATAAAGGAAAAGTTCTTCACTGCTTCTAGTCCCTTGCTTTCGTCTGTTTTTACTTCATCATTATCCAAAAGTGTCATTAACACTATTTGATAACGATCGTTAATAGTAACATGACGTTTTCCGTGGTACATCCTTTCGAAAATGTTGTTTACGCTTTCCAGCAAGCGTTCCTTTACTTCCTTTTCTTGCTTGTCATAGCCAACTTTCAGCCATTCATATACAGCTTTTGCATAAGCAATACATTTTCTTAATCTCTCGTTTTTATCCGATACGATGGTTAGCCGTTCAATGGTTTTTTCAATTTCTGCTATTTCTTTTTCTGCCGCTCCAATATCTGATGAAATCTTCAAGAGCAGATCTCTTTTGTCCTTCAAAGTTTTCTCGTTTTTCTGGTAATCTTGTTCAATCTTGGCAACATCAATGTTACCTTGAATCTTTGCACTCACATTTTTTAATTCGTCCATCTTTTCATTTAGATAATTTCTATTATTACGATATTCTGTATGGTTTCCGAGCACCGTTTCATATAAGCCTTGACTTTCATCCAAATAGCGCTTATATGTATCCTTCGTGGTATGCAGAACAGTGCCTAAATGTTGAGGTGGTAGCAGACTTTGCTCGAACAATATGTTTTCTCTCGCACCCTCGTTTTTGCTCAGATCACAGCCACATATACATTTCTTTCTTTCCAAAATGAAGTCAATAGCAGCGGAACGCATTTCAGGAATGCCTTCACCGTTATACTTTGCTTCATCAATAACTTTCATAGCACGATAAATGAGTGGCGTAGCGAAAAATTT
Organism: Prolixibacteraceae bacterium; assembly: GCA_017998095.1. The sequence goes on from JAGODU010000109.1 coordinate 1,734, forward strand.
CAATGCTCCCACACTAAAATCCTTGACAATGCGGTTTTCAGCATTCTCTATATTCTTGGCGATTTGAGCAATATCTTTTTCAAGTGAGAGCTTTCTTTCTTGGTTGTGCTTTTCATCTTTGTTTGCAAGTAACTGGGTTGATAGTTCCTCTTTTCTTCTCTCATAGTACTCGATTTCATCTTTTGCTTCGTTTTTCCTTGTATTTAGTGCATCTAGCTTTGTCTGTGCATCGGTAAGGTCATTTTTGAGCTTGTTATTTTTCTGATCACTGCCAACATCAAGCTCTTTGCTGAATTTCGCTGTGACAGAGGAAGCTTTGTTGGGATCTAATCTGTCTTTTGCTTCACCGACAACATCTAAGCCCATCAAGCCTCTGACAGCCGCAACAACGTCACCACGGTTGTTAATGTCTGCAATACGTTCACCGTCAAAGAAAAAATAGTCCGATAATGCTTCCGGCAGAATCTTATTTATTGTACTGTCACATTCATAAGATGGAACGGCTTGTTGTTCACCATTATCTTCCTTATACTGAATTTTTAGTACAGACTTTTCTATTTTAAGTTTATCAGCATCGGATTTTGTGAATTTCTGTGTTCTGCGTATCGTAAACTCTCTATCCTCGTGAATTAAGACAATCTCAACAAATACTTCTTGGGTAGTATATAAATCCATTGACTTTGCAACTTCAATATTAAGAACTTCACGGGTCTTAAAGTTAACCTTTTCATATAGACACCACTCAAAAGCCTGTATAAGCGTGGTTTTTCCGCTTGTGTTAACGCCCAAGATAACCGTAACATTCTTCTCTTTGTCGGTTGAAAATAGAATAGGTGGTTGTGCACCTTTATATTGGCGGAAGTTATTAAGTGCAATGCTCTTAATTATCATTTTTATCAACCTCCGCTTCAATCAGTTTCCGGATTCTTTCTACCATATCATTGTCCTTGTATTTTTTGGTTTTGTGATTTTCCCTTTCCATAAGGTAAATCCGATTCTTAAGTATCTTCAAGCTATCCGGGTTAAGTTCAATCTTTTGTTCATTATTAGATTCCATAATCATTACCCCCTATATAATTCAGTTTATAAAAATCATCTATTTTATCCTGCAATTTCACCACTTCAGATGAGTTTTCAGCTAAACTTGCGAAATCTTCCATTCTCTCATATTCACGCCTTATTAGGGAATACTCGCTGTCAAGATAATTACTGCCGTACATCGGTTCGTCGATATTCCTGGGTAAGGTGATGAAGTCATATATTTTCGCAAACGGTTTATTTGGCGTCTTTCTCAAGACCCTACCACGCCGTTGTATATATTCCTTTGGATTAGTACTGCTTGCAAGAATAAACGCTGTTCTTATTCCGGGGATATTAACACCTTCATCTAGGCATCGTATAGCAACTAACGCTTGCAGCATAGTACCTTCTGCAAAATTCTCCTTAATTATTTCACGCTCGGCTGCATTTTCTTCAGAGGTAAACTTCGAGACCCTCATGCCTAATTTATTTCCAAGCATATCAACGACTATCTCTATCTGCCGTTTTTCTTCCTCATCAACCTTGCCTTCAATATAGCTGCTGTTTTCAACAGTTGTAGCTCCACAGTAAACTAAGATCTGATTTTCCGTTGTATACTGCTCTTTTATGATTTCATAAAGAGCTTTCAGTTTGTTCCTGGCTCCAGCAATAATTCTTGCTCTTTTTATCAGTAATGTTTCAGCACGTTTAGGCATGGGCTCGTCTTTTTTTGAATTTCGCAGTATCTTAATTACTTTTTCAGTAAGCTCATTGTAAGCTTCAAGCTCATCGTCGTCCAAATAAATAGAAATCGGGTAATAATAATAGGGGGTAAGCTTATCTTCTTTGATTGCCCGTGCTAAAGAGTATTCAATACACTTGTTGCCAAAATAATCTTTTAACTTTTGAGTGCCCTCGTCATCGTGATGCCGCTCTAGAGTTGCAGATAATGCCAAGCGATACTTAAATACCTCTTTCATACATTCAAGCTGTTTTTTAGCACCGAAATTATGTGCTTCATCGACTACTAAGCAGACATTTCCCGTTAGCTTATTAATTTCTTCTTGCATATTATTAGTTGCAAAAGTAGCATTGGTCGTAACAATACAGAAGTTTTGAATAACGCCTAGCTTGAAGTCACTAAGCATGGATTTAAACTTTTTCTTCCAATCATAACCTGAATAGCAGATAAGAGGTTTAATCCCAAAAGCCCTAATATCCACTACCCATTGCTCGACAAGATGCTGGTATGGGCAAACGATGAAGACACCAAGGTTAGATCTTACTTTGTTACTTAAAACCTCTAACGCGCCAAGAGCGGTATAGGTTTTTCCAGTTCCGGTTGCCATATCGAAAATGCCGCGATATTTTTCATTTTCCCATGAAATCATCGCATCAATCTGATAATCGTAAAACTTCACATTATCAGGTTTACTTATCCAACAAGTATTCGATTCCCGTGAAATATAAACATCATCACCAAACTCTTTTCGGTCCGGGTCTATTATTGAGCTTTTACGATATCGTTTAATAATTTCTTCTTTCACATTAGGAAAATCTATGGTGACAATATTGGGCTCAGTATTATTCCAAATTGAGGTAAACGCATTTTCCTTTAAAGTCACACGGTCTTGTTCATCATGCCAGCTACAAAATACGTCTATGGCTTCATAATTAATTTTCATAGCAGTAGCCGATTCGTTCATGGAGCCGGAAAACGCAACCTTGTTGCCCTCCGAATCTGCAATAATCCCCATTTTTTCATGATACATTCCAATTTCGTCATTTTGTTCGGTTAACGCAATTTTTATATCCAAGATATTATCAGCAATTAAACTTGCTAAAAGATTGAGACGGTCTTGCTCTATTTCTGTGTTCACGCTATGAAGTTCTCGAAGCAGAGCATTTTCAATAATTTTTTCTCGCAGTTCATATCCCTTTTTCATGGCTTCAACATCTTCATTGGAAAGGCGAGGAGAAGCGACAAGCTGAATAATTCCACCATTCTTAACCAGTCCTAAAATTCCTTTTGAAATCTCAGCCAGCGCAGAAGAGGAAAAAAATCCAACAGCCCGTTGATATGTAACAGCTTGTTTAAGCAAGGGAATATAAAAACCCTTTGCTACATTATCTATTAAAGAGCGGTATTCACTTTTTAGCTCTACATCTTTTAAGCTCATGAGCTGCACCTCCTAAATCACTTTTCATAACTTGACAATTGGGGAAATGAGACTCCGTTCGCAAAATGATAATATTTTCGCAAAGCGTTGGAGATGTTCCCGTTTGTGTCTTTCATTTCAGCTTTTATCTTAAGCAAGGATTCATACATTCTATTATCATCAGATACGATATAATCAAGAGAAGTATCAAAGTGCCGTTCAATCATTCGTGCCTTATTTACTCTTGAGCGCACGGCTTTAACTTTGCTAACTATATTGTCATCTGAAAGTAAATAGTTTTCAAATTCTCGTTCTCTCACTATTATCACTCCTAACTGTTTTCGGCAATATAGTCTAATGCTTGTCCGAGTTTTGCAAAGTCATCATCGGTATTGAAAAAACTTACGCTGAATCTAACTGTTCCAGCAGGAAAAGTACCTAAAAATCTATGAGAAGAAGGCGCACAGTGAAGCCCTGTTCTAACTTCGACACCTTGTTCATTCAATACTTGGCCTATGCTGTCGCTACTGTAACCATCAAAAAGACAGGATACAACGCCAACAGTATCCGCAACATCCGAAGAAGTGATAATTTTAATATTGCTATACTTACTCAAAACAGCTATTAGCTTATTGTGATTTTCTTTTTCCTTTGCATAGATGCAATTTATGCCAGTTTTCTTTATCCAATTCAAAGCTGCATACAGACCGGCTATAGCCATTATATTTTGACTGCCGACCTCATATCTTTCAGGAATTGTATCAGGTACATCTGGATTTGCCGAGTCAATTCCAGTACCGCCGTATATAAGAGGCTTAAGCTTTAGATTGCTATTGCAAATAAATCCTGCAATTCCAAAAGTAGCATATAAAGTCTTGTGTCCTGCAAAGACAACAAAATCATAGATGTTACTACTTAAATCTGTATCAATAAGTCCTGCGGTCTGGCACATGTCAATCACATTGATTGATCCATATTGGTGTGATAATGTGCAGATCTCTTTTATAGGTGCCACTACACCACACACATTACTTGCATGACTGATAATTATAATGTTAGGCTTGTTTTCAGCAAACTGATACTTAATTTTTTCTAAGTCATAGGTTAAATCCTTTTCATCAACACACAAGGTAAAAATGTTCAATTTATATAAACCCTGCAAGTAATTCAATACCCTCGTAACCGCATTATGTTCAAAAGGTGAAACATAGATATTATAATTATCAGATACGGGAAGTCCTTGCAAAATTATATTTAACGCTTCTGTTGCTGATGGAGAAAATACTACTTTTTTGGCAGGACAATGAAAAAGATCCAGCATAAGATTTCTCGTATCGTGAGTAAGCTTACTTGCGGAGCTATTCTGCCCGCGACCGGGATTAACTCCCGACTCACGATAGAATTTATCTACAAAGCTATACACTTCTTCCGGTTTCGGAAAAGTGGTAGCAGCATTATTAAAATAAGCTATTCTCTCCAATTGTTAAATTCCTCCCCAGCACATCTTTTCAATAAACTCCATAAGTATTTGTCTTTTTTCTTGCTCTGAAATAGACTGCCCCATTTCGTTAAGAGCCGTAGCTATCTCGTTGTAAAGGAGTTTTCCTCTGTCACTGTAAGTTGTCTTGTCAAATGACTTAACAACCTCTTTGCCATCTTTTCCAATAAATGTCACCTTATAACTATTTGAGTTTACCGCCGAATTATCAACTTGTGCTGTAGTTAAGTCATATTCTAAAATAGATTTTTTTATCTGTTCCAATTGTACTATAAATTGGGAAATCGTATCTGCGGTCCAATCATCAATTCGCAGATCGGTAACAGACTTTGCAAGCCTTTCAATAAATGTCTTTTCATCATTACCAATACTGCTCATGAGTTGCAATACCTTGTGTTCTTCATTGGGAAACAGGTAGCTAAGAGTAGTAGGCCTTAATCTTTCAATGAAATCTTTAATAATGGATGTTAAAGTGGCATTATCGGCTTGGTTAGACTTGAATATGTCTTTTACGTCGTTTATCAAGTGTTTAATAAGTCCATTTTTAGCATGATCAAAGGTTGCTTTTGAACTTCTTATATTGTCAACGATGTTGATTGTAAACTCTTTATATCCGTAAATGTCAAACAGCTTCTCGAATAAATACTCTCTTGCGTTGATGTCGGTCTGTTTTAAGCTTCCGATAAATTTAACCTGTGCAGTGTGTATCCTTTCAGGAGAAGAATTTTTGCCTTTATAAATAGTCTTTAAGTCCTTAGCGTACTTAGGCAAACTCATATACCAGCGTGACATGGCGGATACCACATAAGTAAATGTGTTATAATCTTTTTCTTTTGAGATAACATAGTCTGAAAAGAGGTCTTCCAGACTGTCTATGTAGGTTGATTTATCTTCGTTCCAATCCTCCATAAAGGCGGTAAAATCCTTTGGATTTTCGTTGATGCTATTAAGGATATCCGCTGTGATCTTAACTTCTTTGTTTCTGTTCTTTATAACAAGATACTTTTTGAAGAAGTGAAGCACCACTGCAATATAGATGGGGATAACACCTTTTTTCATACCATAACCAAATTCAGGAAGAATCAATCTGTCGTACAAGTCTTTAAAATTCTGTCCCTCGTTTGCGTTGGCGTCATTGAAAAACTCTTGTATCTCGCGCAAGGTGTTTGCCATATTTCTATCTTCAGGTGTAAGTGTTAAAACAGGCTTTACCTGTTCGTTTGAAAGGATACCTGTCTGTATCAAGGTACTTCTCATAAATGAAACGTCTTGGCCTGTTCCAGCAAGTCCCAAATTCACATTCAGCTCGTTTTCGAGCAGAGCTGAAATAAGCTTACTCCTGCTATTGATTGCAACAGTCGGTAAACTATCCTTATTTATAGATTCATTATTGATAACAGGGGTATTCGGATATGTTGCTACACAAATATCTGAGAGTTTAGCCGAAATTTGTGCCTTTCTTTTGAACGGCTGCTTTACGCCATTCCAAAAATATTCGGCTTCTCCTGTTTCTGGACGGGTAAAGCTTAAAATATATCTGCTGATAACTTCTTCTAAATCTTCGATATAAATATCATATTCATCAGAAAGAAGCTCATCATCAGAAACCTGGTCTTTTAATATTGTAACGGCATTAAACTCAAAAGCAATTTTTTCAATATCGATAAAGCGAATAGGTACTACGAAAATAATTCTATTGTGGTTACTGCTGCCGCTCTTGGTATTTTCTCTGATTTGTTCAATTTCTTCAGTGCTGCGAGGTATAATCGCATATACTACGCCGTCAGCACTTAGGTTTTCAATCTTTCTTCCCCAATCTGTAACTGAGAAAAACTCAGTGCTGTCAATGAAAGTGAAATCAAAATATCTTGTGATCTCCATTTCATCATTATAAGCCGTAGGATACATATAGCTGTCAAAAGAGGATTTATTTAAAATGTCCTTAACGCTTAAAGTCTGCTTGGTCTTTTCAATAACATTCTGGATTTCCGCACTAATGTCTACACCGGAACTTTCCTTTATTTTCAAGTAGCCATTGCTTCGTTTCAAATACACAATACAATCTTTTTCAATAAGCTCAGTAAGTACATCATCAATAACCTTAACATCGGAAACACTGTCCCTAAAGATATCTACGATCATGTCTTTGATGGGGGGCAGTTTTTCAAATTGTTCTACAATATAAATCAGCGAAATGGTTTTAATAATCTTAGTAGCAAGAGAGTCCTCGTTAAGTTTTTGAAGCACCTTTGATGTCGTTTCATAAAGCTTATGGATTTCGCTTGTGTATGGTTCTTTTCTTAAAAGTGGCTCAAAATAGTCATACACATAGTCGGGGGTAAGCATGGGAAAATCACCTTTCGCATTTTCCAAAAATGCGGTTAAGGTGTGCTTGTTATCTGATGATAAGAATGTAAAAAGCGTTCTCTCGTTCTGGGCCACTTTTTCAGATAGCCGAGGCAGGATGAAGGTTGAAATCGGGTGCAACGGATAACACCCCTTTACTGCCGTTTGGGCTGCGGCATCATCATTCTTATCAAGTATTCCATTTGCCTTAAAACGTTCAATTAAATCATTAAAGCGCGTTTCATTCTTCTGGCAGAAATCAGTCCAAAAGTCACTGTCCTTTCTAATAACAGCAGATATAATCTCATACATTTGAGAGAAATTGTTGTGCAGATTAATATGCTTAAATCTACCAGAAACACCTCTCCAACCATCAACCTTATCTTTCGGAAGATTTTTATCAATATAATTTGCAATATCCTTATGAGAAATAAGCATCAAGTGCATTTGCTTGTCACCACTACGGTCACACTTTTCAGCAAAGTCCTGTAACAACTTTATATCGCTGATGGTAGCATTTGCAATGCTTGACTCCAGATATTTACTAAATTCATCATATATGATATATACACCGTTAAAGCCTTTGCCTTTTAGCTTATCGACAACCTTTTCATAAAGCTCCACAACATCAAAACCGATAAAAGGATTAAAAGCACTACCAGATGTGAGAGTAGGATAAAGCTTATCAAACTTTTCATATGCACTTACGTCATATTCTTTCAAAGAAACAATAAAGTCATTAATCGGCACATTAAGCTCTGATACAAATTTGTCGTATGTATCGTGATAAGAATCTTTCCATAGCTCAATGGTGTTGACAGCAGCCTTAAAGTTTGTTTCAGGCATTAAATCTGTCAAGTTTTCATTTTTGAGAGCTGTTTGTAAAGCACTTAAAAATGATTGTGTAATACTAGTGCTGCTTCCGCTAATGATAATCGGAAGCAGTTTTTTATCACTGTTTATGTAATCTGTAACAAAACCATATAGTTTCGGATTTTGTTCCCTTATTTTATTCAAAAGTACGCTGAATAAAGTTATATCTTTTTTAAAGAGAAGCGACATAAGCATAAGTACTATGTGCGATTTTCCTCTGCCATACGCTCCAATTAATATCCTCGCTCTACCTCTTTCCTGAACACTGGTACTGAGAATAACATCCTCAATGACATCAATAGATGACATCGTTGGAATAAAGCTTTTCACTTTATTTTCGTTATTCAAGTCATATGCGATATTAATTGATGTTTGAAAGCCTTTCTCTACCCATATTTTCTCGCCAATCATACTCTATCTCCAATCTTAGGGGATCTGTTCATCTATTAATTGCATCGTAGTATTCTCTTACACACTCTAAAAAGTCAATTTGTCTTTGAATGTCAATAACATCAAGCCCAGCTGTTCTAACAACTTTGATGTATCCCATAAGCTCGATCTTATTCAATAAGCCGGTCAGAGTTATAATATCGAGGTTATATACCTTACCGACATTACACTTATCATTCTGAATAGATGATATCTTAATTTGTTTTTCTCCTTTAGCTTGATCAATAATGACCGCCAGAACTACAAGCGGATGTATACTATCAATCTTAGGGACACTTTTTTTATACGTTTTGGCCTTTTTGTTCGCAATGTCCACAAGCGATAATTCGCCAAATGGGCAGTCAATATTGTTTTCAGGATGCACCTTGCCAGGATTAGATTTAATTCTCGGTACATAGGTGTTGATAATACAGTTAAAATCATCATCTAGAGAACGTTCGGAAACCTCTGATTCGTTCAGTAGAATGTAAGTGTTGAGCTGCTTTACAAAATCATCTCGGTTAAATTCGTTACGGTTAAACTCATTAAAGAAGTAATACCACGCCGTTGCGTCAGCTTCGTTGACTGCAAGCTTATAATGAAGAAGCCACAGCGTTCCTATTTCTTCGATGTATTTGTCATTTTCATAGATAATTTCTCCAAAAGGAGTAAGTGTCTGATATTTCTTTCCTGAAGTTGGCTCGACCGTAAGCCCGACAGCTTGAAGCCAATAACGCAAGGATTTTACCATATTTGCACCTATGCCTAAAATATCCATAGGATTTCCATTGTCGCCCATAAAGACAGTTCTATCATGAACAACATTTTTTATTCCTTTATATAACCAACCTTTTCGTATGAAAAAGGTTTCATGTGCTCTAAATCTCATACTTTCTCCTTTGTCTTGAGGTATTTGTCCATCAAGCAGCCGCCATCTAAGTACTTGGCTGTCACACACATCTTACAACGCTTACACTTATTCGCATTAATTCGGTATTCGTCACCGATAATTGTGATGGCGCCAAATCTACACAACGATTCACATTTAAGACATTTACGACAAGCATTGAATTTTCTTACCTGATAGCCAAGCATTCTTTGCAGATCGTCATGTTTTAATACATTCATTGTCTTGATTTTAACCGCATAATCATATCCGTCCTGCGAAAATGGCTGAACAGATAAAATCGGCACATTAGTTTTTATATCAAGGACAATAGTCTCATTGATGAGTTTTCGTCCGAGTTCTTTAGTAACCTTGCCAAATGGGGTTAATAAAGTTAAAAATCCATCATCAACAGGGCGATTAAGTTTATATATCTTTGCATTATCCTCCGCCGTACAATTGGTAAACTTGATTTTGACGTCTTCCGCAGCGGCAATTCCATTTCCTCCCTGACGAGCCTTCCACTTGCCGCTATCAACATAGACCTCCGCATCGGGCTTGCCAATTTTTTCTGCAAAATCAATTAAGAATTCTCTCCATTTCTTAGACTGCTCGGGCATATAAATCTGGGATAAAAACTGGGCTCTTTCATTATTGTTTGGGCAGCACCAACAGCCCACTCGGTCATAACCAAGCCTATAGGCATAGTTAAAGTCAATGTCTTCGCTTAATATATAGAGCCAAACATCAATGTCTTTCCAAAAGAAAATAGGAGAAGCCACCTTTTGTTTTTGTATTTTGACTGACTCAGCATTATCCTCAACACGGTTATATTTGCTTCGGCTTACGGACTCGCTCTTGCGAATACCATAAAATGTTAAAATATCGCTGTCACAATACAGGCTGTTCAGTACACGGGTAATAGGGCCTGTTTTAAACATAGAACAGCACCAACGGAGCATGCGGGCAGGAGGGCCAATATCGTCACAAACCTCATAAAAGTCCTGCTCTTTGTTTTTGGCCATCTTAAATATCGCTTTAGGATTGTTTTCTCTAAATCGCTTAGCATATTCAATTGTCATGGGAAATTCAAGGGTAGTATCGCCAAAAATATGTACTAGGCTTGGATTACTCAAAGCTCGTACAGTTAAGTCGGCAGTAACTGTTGAATCCTTGCCACCAGAAAATGAAATCACGACATTTTCACTTGGGTATGTTTTGGCAGTGTCCTTGATAAACTCCGTAGCTTCATTAAATATATAATATAGTCTTTCTTTATTAGCTTGTATAAATTTATCTATGGTTTGATTAAAATAAGCATAGTTGTTTTGTCCCTTATATTTTTCAAGTATCTCTGCAATTTGTTGGGCAGGATGTTTTTTATATACATTGCTTGGAATAATCTTTGATTCACCATCTATGTAGTATCGGTTATCAGCTGCCCAAACGGTTTTGTTTATGTATTCAAAAGGTTTTGCGATTAATATCTCAATTAGTAACCTCTCTTCGGGAAATACTGGACGCAGATCTGCGCACAAATAAGAAGTCTCTTTTCCACATAAGGGGCAAATATTTTTATCGATTCTATCAGCTGATTTGATAATCGGTGTTTTACAGTCACCACACCAGTAAATTAAGATAGGTGTATCCTGTTCTGTGGTACCACCGCAAATCTCACATGTTTTACTATTTGTTTTTCTGTTACAATTCTTACACCACACAGTAGAACACCTCCATACTTATTTTATCATATTCTACATTATAATAAAATTGATACTTATAATTGGAAATGTCAAGAAAAGTATAGTCACAAAATACCCAAAATGAAAAATAACTTGGTTTTAATTTCTAAGGTTATCGTTACTATTTTCCGTAGTCTGCTCGTTAATCCAGCGATTCACAGGCAAGCTTACGATACGCTATAGGAGTCATTCCATCCGGATTAAAGCTTGTGATTCTCTGTGTATTGTAATAACAAAAGATATATCTGAATATTATTCTTTTTACTTGTTTTCTT
>JAGODU010000110.1 GCA_017998095.1 Prolixibacteraceae bacterium
ATCCACTCCTGGATACGCCTCATCTCCTATCACAGCCCTCCTGAATGGCGGCTTTGATAACGGTTTAGACCCGGAAATCGGTGTGCTTCTTAGCCGTCTGAAATCGCTGGATGACCGCCATCACAAAGCTGCTGATGAACTGGATGCCGTTGTCAGCAAGCGTGGGAAGTTCCTTTATATGATAGTACATCGCGGCTATTTCACAAGAGCTTTTGTCGAAGAATACTTCCCGGAAGAATTGCACGACGAGCTACTAACTCCGCTGCCTATCACAGACCCGTTCAAGCTGTGCTTTGCGCTTCTCTATCTCGTAGAGATAGGCAGTGACATTCCGTGGCTCTATGGCTCATGTATCGGAATGATGTCTGAAGTGATCGACTGTCTGCCGTGGGGCTTGTCTGAATATAGCGAGATGGAAGATCCCTACTGGGAAGATATGCCGCCTATCGCTTCAAAGATACCGGATTTTCCGGATTGGTATCAGCGGGACTTTGCATGGAAGGGCGATGATGAGTACGATGCCCGGAGTCTTGCCCAGATTGTTTATGAGGCAACCGGCTGTCTGATGCCGCGTGATCTGCACCGCTACGATGCCATGCTTAAGGATCTCGGAAAATACGGGATCAAGCAGAATAAGGCTATCGCCATGCTGTACTGTATGCTGGCACTGAGTAACGCAAGACGGCGGGTAAATCCTAATAATCTCGAAGCAGATTATATGAGAGTAATATCGCATGAGGATCCCGTTGCGGAGACCACACCAGCGGATTGGGCAGAACAGAAAGCGGCATTTGAGAAACAGATACAGCAGCTTCGCTCTGCACTGCATACCGCCGAGAAGTCAGCGGAGGACAGCAAAAGAAAACTGGAACAGCAGCAAAAGCAGGCAGAGGCTGAACACAGAGAGCTTGCTGATCTGCGGGAGATCGTATTCAATCAAGAGGATGATACAAGCAGTGACGGAGAAGCTCCTATCGATAGTAAGGTCTACCCCTACACAGTTCAGAAAAGCACAGTCGTGTTCGGCGGTCACGAAACATGGGTAAAAGCTCTGAAGCCGCTGCTGAAGGGCGACATCAAGTTCATTGCAAGAGAGATGAAAATAGATGTATCACTTGTCAGATATGCGGATGTGATCTGGATTCAGTCGAATGCGATCCCGCACAGGTCATATTACAGCATCGTCAACACCGCCCGGAATCTTGGCAAGCCGATACGCTACTTCACAAATGCAAGTGCGGCAAAGTGTGCAGAACAGATCGTAGAGAATGATAAGAGAGGGTAATAATTGAATAAAGTGAAGGCTCCCCAAGTGATAAAAAGCTGTATATAAATACGATTTTCACTTGGGGAGAATTTGCAATATAATACTATTCATAAGCGAACATCCCGTTTCTCCTGATTGTGTAGAATTAATAGAATTATTCAAACAGTATAGAAATTTCACGATCAATCTGCTTGACAAAATGCGGAGAAATGTGGTATACTAATTGTAGATATTTACAAAAAGCGCGATACTTGATTATCGACATATCAAAAGTATATATTCTAATAATCACGGCTTACAGATTATTGGAAATGAATAGAAAGCGTGTTATATATGAATTGTTAGACAGACACGGAAATTGTTTATTGGGAACTGAAACTGTGTTTTCTGAATTAAAAGTAGGAGGTTGTTATGAATTCTAACTATTTTGATGCTATCAATACTATTCAAGCAGTATGCAATAGGCATGGTTTTGACAAAGAAGTAATTGCATTAGATGAAATCAATAATAGAATGCAACTTTTTACAGTAAAAGTAATGTTTACTGGTGGCTTTAGTACGGGAAAAAGCTCTGCTATCAATATTTTTCTGGGTGATGAAATACTTAAAGAGAATCAGACTCCTGAAACTGCTATTGCCTGCGAATTGCTCTATGATGAAGAGGAATATATAGAGGCGATAAAAGATGGCGTATCTACAAGATATGAGATTTACGATTCTTCAGAAATTTCACCGCGCGAGTATGATTATGTAATTCGCCACATCAATAATGAAAGAATTAAGTCTTTAGATGGAATTACGATTGTCGATATGCCCGGATTTAATAGTGGCATTGAAGCTCACAACAAAGCTATTCTTCGATACGCTGGAATGGGTAACGCCTATATTCTTACAATTGATTGCGAAGATGGAGAAATCAAAGAAAGCATATCAGAATTCCTTAATGAAATCAAGAATTATGATAATAATATTGCTATCCTCGTTACCAAAGCTGATAAGAAAGATTCGTCCGCACTCGCTGAGATAATTAATAACATTGCAGAAAGTGCTTCCAATATTTTCTTTAACGACATAAAGGTTGAGCCTGTTTCAAAATTCATTGATGGATCTGATGCAAAGATTCTAAAACTGCTTAAATCTTTCGATATAAGTGATATACATAAACAAGTATTTTCCCCTGCTATCTACGAGATTGGTACTCGATGCATTTTTGGCTTATCTAGTATGAAGAAAGCCTTACATTTAGACGATACAGGTCTTTCTGAGGAGATCAAAATACGAACAGATAACAAAACACGTTTAGAAAAACAATTTGAGGAAGAAAAGCGTCGTCTTTCTGCCAAAATGAAAAATAGTGTTAGACCTGAAATAATTAGTGATGTTAGCAATGCTCTATACGCACAATCAGATTCTTTAGCAACAGCATTATTAGCTGGTGGGGCTAATTTCTCTACAATGGTTAACAATATTCTTCGGTCAGTTCTTATATCCTCTACACGAAAATATGTCGAGCAGTCTTTTGATGAATTTGTATCAAACTTAGATGTATCAATGTTTTCAGCAACAGAGAATTATGGTGATATTAACATTAATCCTGATGAAATAAATAGTAAATTATCGGCTGCAAAAAATGTAGTATCGACAATAGTTGAGGACTCTCAAAGTTTCGGTGGTGTGTATAAGGCAATCTCTACGGCATTGGCAGTAACTACATCTGTTGTCGCCCCTTGGCTCGAATTGATTCTTATTTTCCTTCCGGATATTATTAAGGCTTTTTCAGCATTTAACGAACGCAAAGCTAAAGAAGAAGCTAACGCCCGAGCTAAAACTAAAGTTACTAGTGAAATAATTCCTCAGATTATTTCAAAATTAGAACCGGAAATAGATAAATCTCTTGATGAAATGCAGAGTCAGATGATAGATGATGTTGCAGAAAGCTTCAGGCAACGAATTGATTTTGAGATTGAGTGCCTTAATGCAACTAAGGAAAAGCTTAATGCAAGTAAGCATGAATATGATGAAAAGATACAAGAAATTGATAGTTCTATTGCCACTATCACCAAAGCGATAAATTCTTTGTAATGTCTCGGAGGTATGCACTATGAGCAAAGATAGTTCTGAAAAAACAACATTTTTTCAAACACTGCAAGATATATCCCAATCAATTGAGCCTGGTAAGGCATTAATGCCAGATGAGTATATTACTGAGTTTCAAACCTATGCACAAGAAATATGTTCGCAACTTGAAGGCATAATGCAGACTTCACGAACATTAAAACTTGGAATTGTCGGTGAAGTTAAGGCGGGAAAATCTTCATTTTTGAATGCGATGCTGTTTAATGGAGAGGATGTATTACCTAAAGCACCTACACCCATGACAGCAGCACTTACTAAATTAAGCTATAGTGAAACACCAGAAGCTAGAGTGTACTTTTACAATCGCACAGATTGGGATTCAATATGTTTAAATGCTAAACGTTACGACGAAATGCTGGATAATGATTATAGAAAATATTGTAGCGATTACGAAGCACGATTAGCAAGGGAAAGGGCCAGATCAACCAGCATACTGAATAATCCCTCTTTCCTAACATCTGCACCTCCGACACCGCCTAAGCCTAAAAAAACAAGGGATCAATTTGAAAGAGAGAAAAGGAAGTCATATCCTGCTGAAATACGAGCGTGTAAAGAAGTTTATGATATGGCTGAAGGATTAGATGTAGATAGATTTTTATCCGATGATCCGATAGTAATATCATCAATCGAAAGCACCCAGAGTTATATGTCGCAGATTCAGCAGTATGTAGGAGCAGGTGGAAAATTCACGCCTATTGTAAAGTATACTGAAATTCAGCTTAATAACCCGTTGCTTAGAGGGATAGAGGTGGTTGATACCCCCGGTCTTAATGACCCGATTCTTTCAAGAAGCCGAACTACATCAAAATTCCTAATGCAATGTGATACTGTTTTTATGTTAAGCTATTCAGGTCAATTTCTTGGAGCAGAGGACATTGGATTTATTACTTCTATACTGCCGAGTGAAGGAATTAACCATGCAGTAATTATAGGAAGTAAATTTGATTCCGGAATTCTGGATTATCCTGCGACAGGCGTTTCTTTTAGAAAAGCTAAAGATGCAAGTATAGCAAATTACAGACAGCAGGCAAAAACCAATTTGTCCGATTTTTGCCAGACTAGTGGAAGACGTACTGCTTTGCTAGACATGTTATTGTCTAGCGAGATCCAATTCGTTGCTTCATTAATGTATTCCGCTGCAAAACATATTGAAAACAACCAAAATTTATCAGTTGAAGAAAACCACATGATTGAGCAGATGAAGAAGCGTTTTCCGGATTTCAAAACTGATGTTGACTCTTTATATGCTTTAGCAAATATTGATACGGTTAGGGATACAAGCTTTAAAACTATAAAGGCAACCAAAGAAAAGATTCTTGCTGAAAGAAGTCAAACTCTAATTAAAAGTCAAGTAGGAAGATTTCTTGGCCTTCTGGAGAACATACTGATACAAGCAAATAATAATCTTTCGGAAGTGAAAGAGACTGATATCGATTCTCTTGAAGAACGCCTTGCTATGATGACACAAAACCTTACCTCTGTTCGGTCTCAAGTAAAGAGTTTATTTGATTCGGCGGTATCTACAGTATTATCATCTAAGAATGGCATAATGATTGAAGTATCTAAAGAACTGTCAAATCATACGGATATTATTGTAAACAGTTCAAGTACAACCAAACGTACACCCAATACAGTAACCAAAGGAATCCTTTTTTGGAAGCATACTGAAACTGTTGGGTACGACACTGAAGTAATAACACATCACACCGCAAATATTAGCGATTTACAGAAAAACATCAATGATTTCAACAATCGTGCGATGGAAATCATAAACAATCGTTTTAACAGCATCTTGAACATCTCTGATTTGAGAGAACGAATTAAGGGAGCTGTAATTGGTGCTTTCGATATTAGCGATAGAAGCTTTGATGAGAATGCAATACTCATGCCACTAGAAAGTGCTCTTCGTAAAATTACAATTCCGTATCTTGATTTCAATGTCGAAAAATACTTCAGTCTTATCGACAAAAAACTAGGTGGCGTTGTATCAAGTGGTACAGTTAAAGACGAAAAGATTAGTTTACTGCTTGTTGCACAGCAGGAGATTCTTGATCAAATGAGAAATGATTATACTGAAAGCATATCAAGGCAATGTGAAGTATTGGCATCAAATCTAGAGCAGCAAGCGTCAGTATTTATTGATGATATAGTGACACAATTGGAAGAGAATTCTGATAAAATCAAACAACTGTTACATGATAAAAAATCTAGTATGGCTCTCTTTGATTCGTTTATCTCGGAGATTGGGCTTGCCAAGAAAAAGCTTCGCAAATTAGAATAACTATTCATTGGCTTTGGGCAGGAGGTAGATGTCTGAATAGATGACGCTCCTCTTGCTCAAATTGTTTTAAGGAGATAATTTATGAGTAGAAAAATAGAATCAGCAGGTAATTCCTACCTTGATTCGCCAACTAAAAGTTTAAATCTATTGAAGTCTATTTTAGATTCTACTCCCACAAAAAAGGATGCACGACTTAAAGATTTGATATATATTGTATCCAAGCAAATACTCCCGCTTTTGGCAGAAGCGGATATCATAGATGAGTGTGGAAAAGCACAAGCTTTAAGGAAAATAGAATCCAAACTTCAGTCTTCGGCTGCATTTGAAATGATAAGAAAAAAAACTATCGTTGGAATAGGAGGTAGATTTAGCGCAGGAAAATCATGCTTTATCAATTCCATCATTGGAAATAACGTTCAACTCCTTCCTGAAGGACAGTTACCTACAACATCGATTTCGACGTATATAATCAAAGACAAGGCGCGAAAAAATATTATAACCAATGTCTTCAGCAATGATATAGTTCTTGACGATAAGGCTGTTATAGCATTAAATCATCAATATTATGATAGGTATAGAATCGGATTTGCTAAATTTATCGACCTATTTGTTTTGGCAACGCCATTATTCGATTTTGAAAAAATAGCCTTATTGGATACACCCGGATATAACAAATATGATGGTAGAAAAAAAGCCGATGCTTCTGATAACGAGAAAGCTCGTTCTGAATTAAAAGTTGTTGACTATTTGATTTGGCTTATCGATATTGAAAACGGTGTGATAAAGGATGAAGATATCGAATTTATTACCAATAACATCGGCTCTGAAATCCCTGTGCTATTTGTGATTAATAAGTCCGCAAGAAAACCTAATGATTTTGTGATGGACGTGATAGAAAAAACAAAGGATGTGTTGTATGACACCACCATTCATTGGATCAATGTTGTTGCATATGATTCTCGTGATGCGTGTGAATTCGATGATGAGAAATATATGGATGATCCTGAATGTGATGCTTATATACCAAGGCAGCAAGGGAAAATCATGCGTTTCCTTCAAGAGATAAATGATAATTCATCACATAAACCGGATATTATCACTGAGTTAATAAGTATATGCAATGAAATGATGAATCAATTACTTACACAGTTGTCAGTCTGTGATACTATTGATCAGCAATACGCTCAAGTTATCAATAACAATACAGATGTAGTCAACCTGCAATCGGTAATTAGATGTTATCAATATGCTAAAATCAGCAGAAGAAATATCGAAAGAATGATGACGACTTTAAGAAAAATTTTAGCAGATATTGAGTCCATCAAGTTGGATAAGGAGACTTCAAATGATTAAATCTACTGATTACTTCTCTCTTCTTTCAAAACTCATGAGCGAAGACAAGTTGTATAACGTTAAAATGGATATGGATATCGAAGAAATGTATAATAATATTTATACAATCATCGACACCGATTTTATGATGGCTATAGAAAAAATCGGATATCCACAAAAATATGAGATAGTTGAATCGCTTAAGAGTATACTGACGGATTATAAATTGTTTCTGTACTTTCCAGAACTAATATATAAACCATCTGTGTGCTTGTATGATTCGCCCAAGTGTGCATTAAGTATTTTGAAATCATACGGATTAGAAACTGAAGGCAATGGCTTACTTTCGTCCGAAGTATGGATACCGAACGATATTCCCATTATATTTACAAACAGAGAAGGAAGCTGGAACTGTCTTAACATTCCTGATGTTGGAATTGCTTTATCTGATGAAGAATACAGCTTGATTCGAAATCTCTCTAAGAAAGGAATTAACTCCAGAAGCTTAATTGCCGTTCTATCTGCTACACTTCCTCATATCAATGATCATACTGCAGTTAGTGTTATACCTCATTCAAGTACTTCAACAATATATAGTAAGGCTATCAGTAATCTTGCAGAGGCCGTTGTCGTTGAAAACAGCTCAATAGACTCGCTGATTAGCGATATAAAAGCCGGAGCGTTTCGATATATAAAGAGAATATACTGCTCAAGCAGTGTGGGTACCAAGCGGATTCAGGCTTTATCAGCATGTGTTGCTAATGCAAAAGTGATATCCTATTCGAATATCTCTGAGTTAACTCGATTATTGAATAATGAGAACTATCTTTGTAATAATATAGGCATATGCGAGAGATTGACCGAGATGGTTAATCGAATAATTATGTTTTTGGCTGACAATATTTCTCTAGATAAGCAACATATAGAAATGATCAATTCAGACATTTTTGCCAATGCGGATGAAAATGCAGTTAAAAACATCCAAGAATTAAAATCAAAAATCGCTATTCAAATTGATACCAAAATCCAGCTTTATAGGGATTTATTAAAAATCCGCGAAATGGTTATTACATTCGCCAACAAGCTTGAGGAAATGGTAAATGAATTATATCGAGAAATAACAGATACAGTTGAAGCGGAAGAAAGCTTAACGTCTGCGGTCTATCACTATCCGGAAGTATCAATGCTACAAAATCTATTTCTTCAGTACTTGTCTTTTTTAAGGATTGATGATAGTAAAGCAAATAAGCAGGCGGTTTCAAGATATAGTCAACTGCTCAGTGACTATTCTGCGGATTATTCATTAGCTACAGAATACTGTGCTAAACTATATAAAAAGCAGAAAATCAGCAAGAAAAACATTTTGAACTTTATAAATAACACAAGTGTTGATGCATTTATTGCTCGAATTCAAATAATGCTTGCAACAGAGTATCTTTCCTATTCTAACTTGGATGATATACGTTCCTTAACAGAGAAAGTGCCGTTTATCCTTGAGTCTCTATGTAGCCCTGCTGAATACTACGTTGCTGGACTATATTTTGAGAATAATGTGGGCGATATGCATCGCGCAATTTCGTATTACACGTGTTCATTAGAACGCGGGAATGTATATGCAGGAGATAAGATAATAGATATATCAAAAAAGAATAATTTCTCATTCTCGTTAAATTCTCTTGCACATATGCTCGTGCCATCAGCATGTTACGAATACGGTTTTACATTGTTATCAAGTGATCCGGATGATGGAATAAAATATCTCAAGATTGCGGCTGCTTATAGAAATGCAGGCGCAGTATTAACATTAGCTGAGTACTATTACAAAAAAGTCAGCTATTCAGTTTCAGTCGATGATATTTATGATGAAGTCTTTTCTGATAATTGCAAAAAGGCTCTATCTTTTTACACAGCATATGACGAGATAACAGGTGCGGATCATTGTGTAGAGTGCGGCTTTTTATGCTATTATTTGGAAAATTATAGTAGTGCAATTGAATATCTCTCTCGTGCAAATGATAAGGAATGTCAAAATACATTAGGAATTATTTACGAGAAGGGTCTTGGCTGTGCTGTCGATAGACAAACTGCTCTTTCGTACTATTCTAATGCCAAAGATATGGGTTCATCTGCTGGAGCGGCAAATTATGATAGGCTTTCAGAAATCATAGCTGAAGAAAATCGTCGTAATGTCGCTTCAACATCAACTAGCTATTCTTCTTATTCGTACTATTCATACTATTCTAGCTACTACTCTGGTTATTCTTCCTCAAGTAGTGGGTGTGTTATTGAAGGCACAAAAATACTGACAGCAAATGGTACAGAATGTAATATTGAAGATATAAAAGCTCATCAAGAAATTCGTAATTGTAAAGGAAGCATTTCATACACATCTGATGAACTTATAAAAAACGATACAGTTGAAACTCTTTATGCTGTTAATGATGATGCCCCGTTTATGTCACTTGAGCACGCCATCCTGACAGAAAGAGGATGGTGTTCTATGAATCCAGCTTTATCTATGAGCATAAATCCTAATTTTCTTGTTCATCAACTGGAAATCGGCGATGTGTTTTATAAGAAGGTTTCGGTTAATGGTCAAATAACCGATATACGATGTGAGATTACTAGAATAAACGTTTCCCCTAATACAGCAAAGAAACCATGTTATGATTTACACTTCTTTGATGGGTTTAATTCATATTATGCAAATGGCTATCCGTGTTTGTTGAATTACCCTGAATTTACTCTATCTAGTCTAAAAAGACAGATTGCTACGATGAGTGAAGATCAATACAATAGGTTTCTTAATATGTGCATCGAAAATAGAGATGTTCTTGAGAATATTTTCGGTAAAACGAACATTGGTTTTCTGTTTTCAGATGCGATTGATAACAGATAGGTTGAAATTTATGTCTAATATTGTTATAAATACGCATTGCAATTTGCACTGTCCGTATTGTTTTGGCGATGATTATGTCGAAAATAAACAACAAATAATGTCTGATGGGACATTTAGAAAAGCCAAGGAATTTATTCTTGGAGGGCAAACTGAAGCATCGGTGGGGATAATTGGAGGAGAGCCAACTCTTCATCCGCATTTTTCCGAATTTGTTATTGATTTATGCAAAGATGACAGGGTTTCAAGAGTCATAGTCTATACGAACGGAATATTACTAACCAATTATCCGAAAATCATATCGGAAAGTAAAGTGAAATTCCTTATCAATTGTAATCCACCAGATATTATCGGAAAAGAAAAATACAGCAAATTGGCAGCCGCAATATCTCAGATTGCAAGATACCATGATAGATTGTCGCTTGGAGTTAACCTTTATAAGGAAAGAACCGACTATTCTTATATTTACGATTTACTTGAAATTGCGAAACTGCCTAGACTCCGTGTATCGATAACAGTTCCAAATAATCACTTAAAAAATGAACCTTTCTCCTATTTTAGTTATATGAAACCTGTGGTGCTAGAATTCTTTTGCAACTTAGCTTTTCGAGGTGTAATTCCCTATTTTGACTGCAATCATTTGCCACCGTGCTTTGTTGATTCTAAAGATTTAGCTAAGGTTGAATTTAATAAGGAATTACTTCTATTACTACAGAATACACTGTGGCAAACTGTAAGTTGCAGACCAGTAATTGATATTTTTCCTGACCTAACTGCAGTTCGCTGTTTGGGAATGTCAGAATCTACAAAGGTAAAGATTGCTGATTTTGCAAACATAAATGATTTATTTCATTTTTATCTTAGAGAAGTTGACGCTTTTGCTTACCATTGTACAACAAATGATAAATGCAGAACGTGTTATAAGCTTAAAACCACAAAATGCTCAGGTGGGTGTTTAAGCTATAAGTCAGCTCAAATACAAGAACTAAAAGAATTGTGTGAAAGAACTGTATGTGAGGGAAAATGATACACGCGAATATTTGCTCAGAAGTATTAGATTGCTGTGATCTTCCCATAAAGAGTATTGTCAGATATGAGGAAGTCTCGGCAGGTATAAAAGAAATCCAACTAGGCTCATACACATGTGGAAACTATTTTGTCTATATATTAAATCATTTGAACTACTGCATTGAAAAACTTCCAAGAAACGTCAGAATCAACCTAGTGATACCAGTTTTAGCTGAAGATCAACTGGACACAGTCATTAAGTCGCTATCTGATGGGAAGATAGCCACATATGATATTAGTAAGGTAATAGTAAATGATTACGGTGGAATCGAACTTTATAAAAAATATATCTTTGCTAGCAAGGTAGGATTAGGAAGAATCCTTTTCAGACAATATAGAGATTTTCGTTATCCTGAATATGCTGAATCCGTTTTAACTATTCATACATCAGAAATAGAAATGATATCTCGAACTGTCTCACCTAAATCAATTGATATTGACTGCATAGGTTATAATATTGATCTCTCTAATATTTCGACTGATATGGAGGTTTACCTTCATCACCCTTTTGTTCTTTCGACTTATGGACATATATGTGAATTTGCCTCTGTTTCAAAGGAAATTAGTCAAAAATTCCGTCCGGATGATGTTTGTAATCATGAATGCTTTTCATGCAAAATCCGTTATAGTAATGACGATAAAGAATATTTCAAAATGGGGAGAGGAATCTATTATCCTATTTCATGCAAACAAGATATACAAATCACTGGACACAGCATAAAGATTATCAAAAAACCAAGGTGGGAATGCTATGAGAATATTAGCTCCGCTCAAAGGATTTGAACAAATTGATGCACTTATTTCTGCAAATCCTGATGAAGTTTATTTGAGTTTTGTAGATAACGTGTGGAATAATAAATACGGCGATTTTAACGAAATAAACAGGATGTCATCCTTTGGCCCTCGTGCAAACTTTATTGGGCAAAACAATGCAATGATAGCAATCCGAAAGATGAATAACGCGGGCATTAAATGCTATCTAGCAATCAATTCGCCTTCGTACTCAGATTCTCAGAATGCGTATTTAAAGCAAGTGATAGACTCTTTTGCTAAATTGGGTTGCGGTTTTATTGTTGGAACCCTTTCATTAGCAGCTTATTGTGCTGAAAATAACTATCAATGCACAATTAGTACTATGTCTGGTATATACAATTCGTTATCCGTTAAAGCTTTACTAGATTTAGGTGTAAAAAGAATAATTTTTCCAAGAGATATTTCTATCGAGAATATGGCAAAGATTGTTTCCAAGTATCCGAGTATAGAGTATGAAGCATTTTTAATGAGAAATGGGTGTCGATACTCAGATTCAAATTGTCTATCTTTTCATGCGAGAAGACATAATTCTCTTTGCTATTATCTAGATAACTCGAAAACCCAAATGCTAATTAACAACACAGTTAATAAGTTTGATTTCTATGGAAACCATTCAATTTATAAAAATGTATTTCACAAAAAAGCATGTGGGCTTTGTTCTATCTATAGACTTATAGAATCTGGAATTACAGCAGTAAAAATTGTGGGGAGAGCAGATAATCCTTCAGAATTGATTGAAGACATCTGTCTAGTTAAGCAGTCAATTGATTTGGCACAGCACTGTTCTACAGAGCAAATGTACCTTGAACAAATGACTTTATCAGACGGAATTCTTGAACAATGCTTGTATGGCCTAAATTGTTACTATCCATGCATAAGATTTTAATAATCATTGTAGCACATTGATTCATATTTACAGTATCCGAGGTGGAATTGGAGATGAAATAATACTTTGATTCCTCATATTATTTAGAGCTACAAATTGTATATCGGATTATAGTATCTTTATTCTGGGTTCAAAAGAATCATAGTGAGGTTGATCCGTACCCCGAAAAATGGACACTGATAAGAAGTGTGAAATCAAAACATATCTACAAATCTGAGAGTGCGAGAATCAAAAAACAGACAAATTATCAAGTCAGGGAGAATTCAGCAAACAAAA
>JAGODU010000374.1 GCA_017998095.1 Prolixibacteraceae bacterium
TATCCAGAAATTTCAGATCGAAGAATTCAGGGTATATATACATCACTACTAATGAAAGAATTATGTATGGCAAACATAATAGTGCCAGCTTTGGTCCGCATCCAAAAAGTGTCATAGATGTTTTCATTTTTAACTTCTTATTATCTGAATTGCAAGTTTATCGAATATTTTACCTGATAGTTTCTTGAATGGGTTTAATTTCACCGGATAAAAATAATCAGACTCAAACCACCCCTTATCCCTGAAGTATGTATAGTCTCTGCAGCTTTCATCAAGCATTTTATACATACTTGTCCTCGCCATTCTGAATATCATTAACCACCAGAGTGTTGGGACCGGAAATTCCTTTTTTACAAGTTGCGCATAGAATTTTTTGCTCTGAATTTCGATTGATCGGTTAAATTTCTGCTGGGATTTTTCAGTCATTGGTTCAAGTGTTTTTAGACAACATCCTTTAACCACATTAAAACCCAGTCCTTTTCCTACGAAGTCGAGGTATTTTACAATATTCTCTCCCTTTCCAATTCCCTGAACAACAATACTTGTAAAGGTTTTTCCGAAAAAACCGGGGCGATGGAAACCATAACCAAGCCTGTCAAGGAATACTTTCATTAATCCTGATACCTGGAATGAATAATTGGGTGATGCAAATATCACTCCATCCGAATCATTGATCTTCTCTATAAGTTTATCCCTGTCATCCTTATGCGGACAATGCTCTTCCCCTTTGTCAAAGCAAATCCTGCAACCTTTACAGATTCCAATATTGTACTCACTTAACCGAACCAATTCATACTCCACATTCCCAAGAGAATGTAGATTTTGAAGGAATTTTTCACAGGCAATATAAGAATGCCTTTTCCTTCCGCTTCCAATTATTGCTGTTACTTTCATTGTTATATTTAATTTAAAATATCAGCCAGATTTGTCGATCTATTTATTACATCCTTAACTAAAATTTCTATCAGTCTCTTTGGTTCTTCAAACATCGGACTATGAGCTGATTCGTTAAAAGTGTAAAATCCTTTAACCGGAGCCTCTATTGCTTTAAGGTATTCTTTTGATAAATCCTTATTAACCGTCAGATCATATTTCCCACTGAAAAAATAAACCGGAATTTCAAGTCGGGGTACTTGAGTTGTGATATCAGACTGAATAATCTCACTTCTCAGTCCGGTTTTTTTCAGGAAAGAAAATTTTGAAATCCAGATATTCAATTTCTCGCTTATCGTGTAAGCTTTGCAGGTCCATACAGGCAGAAAAACATCTTTTATAATTGATCTCATGTTATGCATAGTTCCTATGCCTAGATCGTGCTGTGCCTTATCTCTTAAAACGGAATTGAAAAAAGGTAAAATAAATGATTCATTGTCAAGTATCGGGTATTTATTTAATTCAACAACCATTTTGGAGTTCCCATTGGCCAGGTACTGGTCCATCATATATTTGTAACACAGTACTTCTGACTCTGCCTGACGGGTAATCTGTGCGATTCCAATGTATGCATAAAATAATTGGGGATAATCCGCAACTGCCTGGATTGCGAAAGCTGTACCGCCGGAGTGAGCCATTATATAAATCTTTTCTTTTCCAAAGCGATGATACAGGTAATTCGTTACCTCGATCGCATCTGAAGCCAGTTGTTCCAGAGTCATGCTTTCCAGGGTAACCTCTGGTGTATATGAAATTCCACCACCTCGTTGTTCCCAGTAACAAACAGTAAAATGATCTTCCAAATCCACAGGAAATTTTTCGACCAGAAAAAACTCAGAGAAGGCGGGACCTCCATGTACAAAAAGTAATACAGGATTCTGTATATTCTTTCCCCGCAAAAACATCCCTTGCTTTACTCCACCAATTTTTATATATATTTTTTCGGAAATACTACCTGCCAGTATCTGCCCGCTTTGATCTAAATAGGGCTTCAATCTACCTGGACTTATTACCAATAAGGTGGTCAATAGAGTAATCAGACACAAGAATATAATGGAAAGGAATAATAGCATAGCAGGTCTTTTTTTTCGAATTATGGTCATAAATACTTTCTTTTTTAAATAAGGTGAAGTTAGTTGATCTTTTTTGAAATTAATTGATTACATGGCAGTATTCATTTACCTCCTAAATAACTTTTAATTGAACCCAGTTTTCAAATGTGGTAGTTGGTTTACTGAGCAAACAGTTTGTTTCGTCTGGATTACCCAATTCTTTTACTTTTTCAAAATAACCAAATAGTGAAGCGGCCTTGAATATCCTGTTTACTGCATAATCCCTCATTTTCGGTAGATAATGATATATGAATTGCTTCGCATCCGTAAATTGCTTTGTCCAGGTCCTTCAGGTTAAAAACATCGCCCTGAAACATCTCGAATTCTCTATCAAACATCTATTGGTTTACATTTCTTGAAAACAAGCGGAGTTGAAATCCTGCTTTATCCATGTGACTGACTACCGGCTTAGCCAGCAATCCACTTGCACCTATGACCAGAATTTTCATATTTAGGTTTTATGATTTTAATAATGTCTTCTTATGATATAATATATTGATCTGAATTGCGAGGGATCCTTCCTGTAAAAAGCTATCTCTTTCAATTCTGCTTTGAACGCAGCTTTTGCTTGTTTAATTACAATGGAGTTAATTTCCGCTTCAAGTTGCCTGTAATAGTCATTCCACCAGACAATTTCATCAAGGAACAGGGTACCAACCAGATCACAGCCATTTTTTAATATGAAATCGCATTTCATTTCATGGTCCTTGTACTCATCATGAATCAAAAAGTATCCTCCTTTCCTTATCATTCTGATCACTTTTACAAATCCCTGCCTGAAT
>JAGODU010000111.1 GCA_017998095.1 Prolixibacteraceae bacterium
CAAACATTGGGTCTTACTCTGTTTGAAAAGACCCCTATCAAAGAACTCTTTAACAATAAAAACTTAATCACTAACCTGTCCGATGAAAATCAATTATCATTATGGGATTTTTAACCGGACACTAGTGGAGTAATATATATACTTATAAGTAGTGATAGTAATCTAATTCCCAACCAACTAATTTTAATGACGTTGTTTGTCTGTTGCATCAGACAAACAGTATAACCAGTGAATTAAACGTCATACTATTTGGAGGAACCGCTATGAACAAGAGACAATTTTTATTTCTCGCAAGTACCTGCTTCGTTTCAGTTATGTGTATCTACGCCCAAATTACAACTGCACAAGTCACGCAGATAAAAGATATCCTCAAAAATCCCGTCTTATTTAATCAGGAAGAGGTCATTGTCACTGGTCTTGTTATTCAATATATTGAGGCTACCAAAAAAACCACATCCCATTATTATATTAAAGACGATTATGGTGCCATAATAAAAGTTCACACTGCTGAGGGTAAGCCAGAGACAAATTCCAAATATATGGTAAGGGGAGTTCTGTACATTGAACATGAAACACAGCTTCCGTTTATAAGCGAAAGGGAGATAACCAAAATTGAACCGATAACTAAAGGAGAGGTTAAAACTGAATTAATACCAGAGCCTATTGAACATGAACCATGGTGGAAATATAACTGGCTATACGTGTTGATTGTTGGTGCTTCTGCATTGACAATTTTGATAATCCTTTTAAGCAAAAGGAAAAAAGACGGTATTCAGGAATCAGCTGAAAGTGATCTCAAATCCCTATCTGAAGATCAGGATTATCCTGTACAAAGAGATAACCTCAAGACAATGGTAATTCCAGCCTCTGTTCCCAAAACAATGAAATTTATCCCAGGAGAACTAGAGGTACTTACTGGTGACGATAGAGGAAGAATCATCAAAATTGGTGGATATCCAACCGAGGAAGGTAGTATCGTTACGGTCGGCCGCGAAAGGGTTACCGGTCCCCGTGATTTTGCTCATATCCAGCTCAAGGAAAGGACAATTTCCCGCCGGCAAGCAGAAATTATTCTTAAGGATGGAAAACTCTATATTAAAAATCTAAGTGAAACAAACTATACAAAACTGGATGGCAAAGAGATACCACCAAATACTGCGGCTGAACTTAATACCGGCTCAGTGCTAACTTTTGGTGAGGTTGAAATGAAATATAAAACCTGATACCCTATTAAGAATGAATTGAAAATGGCCTATATAAAATTTGAAGGCAATTCGCATCCCAAAATTTCGTGTTTTACTAATTTATGGTAAGATTTAGAACTGAAATATTGTCAATTAAAGGCTTGAGAAATTGCAACGAAGACAGTCTTCTGAGTAAAAAAATTGCGAGAAGAACATATCTTTTGGCTATTGCCGACGGTATGGGAGGAATGAAAGGAGGAGATGTTGCAAGTAAAAGTGTGCTGCTTTCAGTGATCGACTTTTTAAAAAAGGAAATTAATAGAAAAGATTTACAGATAAATCCAAAGGAACTGCTTAAAAAATCATTTCTCGTCGGACAAACCTGTATCGCTGATAAAATAGCTTCCAATCCCCAGCTTAAAGGTATGGGAACAACATTGACAGCTGTCCTGATAATAGACGGGAAGTACGTGTGGGGTAACCTGGGTGATAGCAGGATATATCTGCTTAGTGATGGAAATATGCAGCAAATTACGGAAGACCATAGCTATATCCAGGAGTATATTAGAAACTATAAAAACGAAGTCAGTAATCCTATACTAACCCAATATAAAAACATTGTAACAAGGATCATTGATGGCGGATTGGATAAGCCTGACATTTACCCTGAAGAAGTTGAATATGAAATCATAAAAAGAGGGGATATGTTCCTTCTTTGCTCTGATGGGTTGATAATTGACAAAACTAAAGATTACTCAGGATTTTTCAAAGAAATTATATACAGCAAAAAATCCATTAAGAGAACTGCAAGAGAACTTATAAAGTGGGCATTGGATAATGGTTCCGATGATAATATAAGTATTGTGCTAGGAAGATATGGTAATCTTTTAAAGAGAAAATCCACGGAGGATGACAATACAGTAAGGATACTACCATAGTTTAAAACGGATCCGATCCGATTATAAGTTATTTTACCAAAGAATGAAATAAAGCATGGTGTTATTATCAATAAGCTTGAAAAGAATTTAAAAGCAAAATTTTCAGTTAAACCATCTATAAAAAAATGACCTACTTAAAGAATCTGGCAATTATTGCGTTGCTCATTACTGAAGGTAATATATATGGATTAAATTACCTTAATACATTTTATTCTTCGTCTCACTTTTATGAAAGTATAAGTTCACAAACTCATTTTAGTTTTACAAAACCCATTCCTTCCAGAATTCCTGTTAAGGGAACGGTTGACTTAAGCTTTTATGTAAATCAATCGGTTGTTTTTCAGTTCAGATACAAGCTTGAGGTTCCCGGTGGGGCAGAGGGAACTATTAGCAAATCATTGTTAAGCTGGACTGATTGGATCAATAAAGATATAAATGAAGTACTTGTTCCAAAATTGGATAAAACAGGTAAATATAAAATGATTATTGAATATAAGACACACATAAGCAATGAAATAAAAAAATACGAAAAAACATTCGAAGTATATAGTACAGCACCTGCAAATCTAGCAGCTACAGCTACAACTCCATCCAAAGTAACAGGAATCCCTGCAAATACCCCTGTTATAGAAAAGACTGTTGCTCCAGATAATAAAGCGGGAGATATTCTCCCAGATGAATATCAATATAAAAACGAAAGGCAGAACGTTCCTGACAATAAAAGAATAATTGAAACTGAAGCTCCTGTTAGAGAGAAACCTGCGGAAAAGGCAAGAATTTATCATGATATAATAATTAAGCATAGTGGAGAGGAAATAAGATCAAAAGTCATTGAAATCACGCCTGATCATATCAGATATATTGATTATGGAAGTGCTGATAATCCTACCAGGGAAATAAGGATCTCAGAGGTGTATATGATCAAATATCATAACGGGACAAGTGAGATGTTTTCCAGACAGTTGGAAAACAATAAATATCAGCCTGCCAGGATAAGTGATAGGACACTTCCAGCAACTACAGACCCTGATGCATTAACCAACACATATCCAGAAGTATTAAACAAGAAGGCAAAAAAGGATATGAGGTTACAGGGTGATTACCTATCTATCGCTGCAGGAGTAGGAAATAGTTATGGAGGGGTAGGTTTATCACTTCAGTATTTGACATCGGGCAGCATTAAGTTTGGAATACATGGAGGTGTCGGTTATTTCCCAATAGGGGATGAGAATTTTTTCTATAGCGGTGGAGTAAAACTCTATGTTTGGAATTATCTGTACTCAGACCTGCAGTTTGGCAGGTTTGGTGTTTATCGAAAGACAAATTTTGATCCAATAAACGGGAATGTGACAGATTATAGTATACTGTATGGCCCTAGTCTATTATTTGGATACGATTGGTTTTTTTCAGATCACGTTGGTCTAAATGTAGCGGCGGGTGCAAGTTATGATATTGATGTTTATAAGAAAATAACCTATGCACTGGATCTGGGCATCATTGTCAGGTTTTAAGTGAATTTGATTAATGAGATTAATATTTTGGTCTTGGAATATCGAGCGGTAAAATTTACACGATGATTGAAGTATATAGTGTGAACCATTATGGATCTAATAAAAGGTTTAAAATCAATGTTGCATAAGCCCTAAAATAATTCCCAATCAAAATAAGTTAAAAGTACTAATGGAAATAGAGAGTTTAATTAGCCAAGCTTTAGAAGATAAATACGAGATCCAAGAAGTTTTAGGTCGCGGCGGCATGGCCACAGTTTACAAAGCTGTTCAAAATAGCTTAAACCGTGTTGTAGCGCTTAAGGTTATACATCAGAATCTTATCCATGATGAAGAGTTTGTAGGCAGGTTCCTTCGTGAGGCACAGATATGTGGTCAGCTCAAACATCAGAATATAGTCACAGTATACGATTTTGGCTCATTAGGCTCCGTGCACTATATGTCGATGGAATACCTTGAAGGCGAAACATTGCGCGAAAAGATTAAAACCTACGGCACTTTGGGTGTGGAAGAAACAATAGAGTATATTACTCCAATTGCCAGGGCGCTTGGTTATATACATCAAAAAGGCGTTGTGCACCGGGATGTCAAATGCTCCAATATTTTTATTACGACCGATGGAAGACCAGTCTTAATGGATTTTGGAATCGTGTACTCGAGGGGTGTAGAATCACTCAGCCAGTATGGTGCGGTTCTGGGAACACCTGAATATATGAGTCCTGAACAGGCAGACGGAAAAATAAAAGCTGATGGACGGAGTGACATTTACAGTGTCGGAGTAATTTTGTTTGAATGCCTTACAGGGCGACTACCTTTCAAGAGTGACAACCATCTGTCAACTTTGCATCAGATCCTTCACGAAGATCCACCTAAGATTAAAGAATATAACACCAGGGTACCCGGATGGTTAGCTGAAATAATTGATGGTTGTCTTGTAAAAGACCTCTCTAATCGTATTCCCGATGGATACATGCTGGCTGATGCTCTCAGGAGAAAATATGCTCCAGATTATCATAATAATGGTTTTTCTAAGGATCCCGGTGATCTGGTTACAAACAGGATTCAAAACAAAAATAAGGATTCAATAAGCAAACTTAATGTAAAGAAGAGAAAACGTGAACCCGAGACCGTCGACAAGAACAGACCATTATACATAACCATATTTATAGCATTATTGATTATCCTGGCAGGTCTTGGAATTTTCGCAGCAGGAATTTAACGAACTTTCGTTAGTCATCTGAAAAGTATTAGCATTCATGATTCAACATTATCATAATTATCATAATAATCTTAATAAGTAATAAGGACCCTTCGTCTCATTTGGATTAGCCATGTATAAAACCTCACAAGCTGTATTTTTCTTTATATTGTTACTCATACCGTTCAAAAGGACTGAAAGTCAAACATTAACTGCAGCACAACTAAGAACTGTTAACGGCGCATTGCTGGAATTGATTAATGATTATGAAAGTTATTCCAGGTTTAGTTCTGATAATCAAAGAATCAATGAAAACTACATCTCACTTTTTACGGATCTTTTTGATAATGAGGCATTATTATATAACGATATAGTTCCATCAAATAAAGTTAGTGATCCGGTAACTCTGTCTCAATACATTAGCATTTTCAAACAATATTTTCGCACCGGAGCAGGAGTCAGATTATTCAATATTCTTTTTGATAATCCCGAATTACTTGCCAATGGCAAATACAGAGTAAAAGCTGATTTGGTAAAAGAGATCTATGGAAGGACAAACAACAATGTTTACTACAAGGATACAATTCCACTGACCTTTACCTTTAACTTAAGCATTTCAGGGAATAATATCAGAGACATCAGAATAATGGAAATTACCGGAAAAGAAAAAGGTCGATTCCTAAAATTCAGGATTATGAAGTTCTTAACATTAAAACCTTTGGAAAATGCTGAGATAAAAATAGACTCGAGAATTGAAAAAACTGATAGCAAAGGCAATGCAATAATTGAAGACATAGATCCCAACAAAATGCATAATCTTTCTGTCTCATGCAGCCCCTATAAGCAAATTGAATACTCAAACATTGATATTGACGAATTTATTAAAGGAAATACTTATAGAAAACACCAGATACTAAGGCTCCCCTATTATGATCAGAATGAAATGATCGTTTTCATGAATACTTTAAATTTCAGTATTGCCCCAGTTTTGTCTCTTAGCCTCCCAGGTATGAACACAATCATGAGCAAAGAACAGAGTTCTGATCTTGAATTTGCAAATCTCCGAGAGCGAGGGAGCTTCAGTCCCAGGATAGGATTACGTTTTGGAATATCTCTGCTAAGAACCAACTATTTTGATCTCTCATTGAATACCGGAATTGAAAAGAATTATATCAGAACTGCCTATATGTTTGATACCTGCCGCATAATAATTCTTGAAAACCATCAATTAGAAGTAACTGACATTTATAATCTCAAACAGAAAATAACCCTTAATTTTACTGACGTTCCTCTCTTTATATCAGTTGATTACAAAGGCTTCAGGGATTTTGTTATAGGTACGGAATTAGGCATTCGTTTTTCAAGGCTGAACAAAAGCACCTCCTCAGTAAGTTCAGGCTATGCATCCAATGATTTTTATGATTCAACAGGCACTCTGACAGCAGAATATCATAACTTCCATTCACGAAACAGATTCCTGTCCTATCAACTTGGGCTGACAATAAGCAAGGAAATACTTCCATCATTAAAAATCTACGGTGGTCCAACATTGTTCATCTTTACAAAAAATTGGCTTGAAAACGAACAGGAATCAGGAGAATTACTCTCTTCTGATAAACAGCTTAATAATATCCTCAATACTTATAAAAGGAGTGAATTAAAATATGTGGCCATTGAGTTTGGCATTAAATACAATTTCAGTTCAATTAAATTAAAATGAAGAATATGAGCATTAGATTGAAATGCAACAAGTGCCATCATGAATTCACGGTAGTAAAACTGGGCTCAGACCTGAGTTGTCCTTTTTGCAGTTCAGCAAATATCTCAGCAAAAACCGGGGCATATCTTATATCCACCCCTCTGCTTAAAAAACTCATTGTTGTTGAAATAATTGTGATAACCCTCATAATTTCTTTGATTGCAGTCCGCTACTCTGAAGGACCTAAAATAAAAAATGTTGTAGCAAATAAAAAAGATCATTTAATAAACGTTGCTGTAAATACTTCCCTGCTAAAGACAAAACTTGAATATTCTTTTGATAACGGAAAAACCTATCAGAACAATAATGTATATAAAGTCACTCAACCAGGTACATATAAGATAATTGTCAGAGATGAAAGGAACAGGAAGAATGAGTGGAATATCCCTGTAACCTTTTCTGATGAGGATTTTGAAATTCTTGCAGAACACTCTTCCCCTGATCTGTTAATTCTCCCCCCCCAGATAACAGGGGTTGAATTAATTAATGAAAGTATCCAAGACAGGCGTGATGGACAAATTATTATTCATTCGATAGACGGCAGGAAACCGATCAGATATTCAATTGACGGAGGTCTGACGTTTTCAGATGACAGTATATTCAGCAATCTTGAGCCCGGGAGGTACACTGTCTATGTGGTTGATAATGACTCACAAATTGACACATGGCCAGATCCTATTCTATTGATCCAAGGGGCTTATAAGGAAGCTGAATTTGCCCGACATCAACCGCCTTCTCTTCATAAGGTTGAAAACATACTTAACAAATTTTTCTCAGACCCGGACAATAATATTCTAAGGGATTCATTGCAGGGTTATTTTGTAAATCAAACGATGAATGTAGAGTGTGAACTAATTGATATTCCACCAAATACACCTTACCAGCTGTTTCAGTTTCTTCAGCGAAGGTATGAGGGACAACCCGGATCAAAAAGGATCCAGGTTCTTGATATAGGTTACGACAATATGAACCGTATAAACAAATTAAAGGTCAAAGAAACGAGAGTATTGACAGGAAGTTAAATGAATACACATGAAAATTCCAGGTAATAACCTTATGGGCATACCAGTCATCATCGCATTAATCATGCTATCAGGATGTGCCCCGGCGAGTAAAGTTAATAAATCCAACAAGAGGATTAAGGTCAATGAAATTGTTGTCTATCAAAACAATGTCATCATTGATCCAATTTCCAATTATACATGGACTTTATTTGAGGATAATCCAACAACTTATTATCGTTTCAAGCTTAGTAATAGTCCTGAAATAGGCTTGCTACCTTCCCTGGACGAGATATCCGGACTCCTTGAAAAAATCAGCTACCAGCTTGATAATAAAACAAGCCATGGAAATGTAGCTGATTGCCAGTGGTTCAAGAATGACTTTGATTTCTTGACTTCTTCCTCAGAAACAACACCTGAAGGAGAAATTCTTTATAATGTTGTTCACTGGAATTCAGCTTCAGGAACTTTTTCCAAAAGTTCCGTTACAGGAGGAGATCTGGTGATTATACTCCTATTAACACTACTGTCCGGTTAAGCAAAAAATTGATTTGTTCATGAAAAAACATCCAACGTCCAGAATTGTAAAACGCAGATTTTATGAGATATGGAATTCTTCATTTTCGCTTCAGTGTTGTATCTGTGAGATTTTCATTTCAAATCGAAAAATGCTCAATGAGCTATATCTGCCACATTAACAGCCATATATGGGGATTCGTGTATTTTTAACCGGACACTACTGTCCTATTAAATAAAAATTAAAGTTATGTTACGGAATCTGTCAGCATGTATTCTGGTAATACTATCCACCCTGGATATGGTTTTCCCCCAGAAAATTATGGATAGAACAAATAAGAATTATCACTTGATATATCTTGATATAAGTCATACTAAGGATAGGAAGGACCTTACTCATAAAATGGTTACCTTAATAAGTGAAATTAGGAAGACCAGGGATGATTTTCATATTTTTTTAAGCAATGGGTACAGGCCGGAAATAATATATTCTCAGGAAATTGAAAATACACAGATTGAAAATCTGGCATCCTTGTTGCAAACCTTGAATACCAGTTCTCCTATTTTAATGTTTGACAAGGACACTATCCTGAATATCTGGGACAGGAATGATATAGTAACCCTAAATAAACAAGGGCAGGTTGAGTTATTATACGAATCTGTTTACTTCCATTTCATGGTATCATCAGAATTGCTTAAAGTTCAGGAAGTTGAGCTAATCGACAGATTTCTCCTTGTCAAAAACCTTACTAAGAAACACATCGATCCAAAAAGAATAATTATTGACTTAATATACAGCAGGAATGATGCTGAAGCATTTCTTGAACGAAAGAACCAGCTTGCAGATTTTAACTGGACTGGATATAATTATTCATTTACGCAGTACTAATTATAACAAAATGAGATCCCATACTTTGAAGGGAATATTAATATTGTTATTCCTCAATCAATCTACTATTTACTCCCAATCGCTTAATTCATTAAAAGCTGTAGGCAAACCTGATATCTTCTATATTCCTGTCTATAATGCTGATATAAACTCCCCATATACAATCATGAACCGATATTGGATTGTATATTCAGATAGAGACAACAACCATACTTTCACCTCCTCAGGCGGGAATGTTATCAAAAACACTCTTTACTTTATGGAAAAGTTCCGGGTTGCTGAGATTTCTGATTCATATGTACATATCTACAAAGAAAATATGCCAACAATCTGGCCTCAAATCAGTAGTGAAGCTGTTGATTATGGATGGATAAGAAAAGAAAATCTTCTGCTTTGGGAACACTGTCTCAGAAACTCATCAAGTCTTATTGACAAGAAAGCAATGATACTCAGCACATTTGAAGGCACAACAAATCAGCAAACAAATGACGAGGCTATTACTTACAAGCTTGATCCGGATTTAACTTTAGATTCGGAAAGAAAGTCCAGATTATTTGAAATCCTGTTTGTCTACAAAACGACGCAAGATGCCGTACTTCTTGGGGAAAATATGGAACTCCAGGGTAATGAGGTTGATATAGTGTCAAATATGAGAGGTTGGGTACCTCTTGAAAGTGTGACGTTCTGGGATCACCGTATAACGTTGGAACCAAACTGGGAACAGGCTGCCGCGAAGGAAAGAACTGAAAAAGGTGTGTTACCAGCAATTTTCATTGATGAAAAAGCAGCGATGGATTACCAGAGAGGAATAAAAGTTGATCCCAAATATATTGTGTGGGAGAATGAGCCTGGTCCCAAAAGAAATATCGGTCAATGGAGGAGATTTCCAATACTTGAAACACGTAATTCCGGAATTCATCATACGGGCGTGATGGGAAAAATAAGGTCAGAATCAACTATTATGGATACTGAAAGAATGGCTGAAATAAGAAAAGCCATTGAGACTCTGGAAATGAAAACCAGAAAAATAAATGTTGTTTTTGTTGTGGATGGAACGGAGAGCATGGGAAAATTCTATGAATCTATAGCAAGTGGTATACGAACAAGCGTTAATAATCTGCAACTGGAAGACACTCAGAATCGTTTCTCTTTTGGTGCGGTAATATACAGAGATTTTGCGGAAGGTGAGAATAAAGTTGAATTACGTCAGTTAACTGAAAATTACAAAGAAATAATAGAGTTTTTCAATATCGCAAGAACTGATTATAGTCGGGACAAAGATCTGCCTGAAGCTGTGTTTTTTGGCTTAAAAACTGCCTTAACTCAACTTGGCATTAAAAAGGGTGAAAGTAACTTTATCGTTCTAATCGGTGATTGTGGAAACCATTACAGAGAAGATGACACTCAGGTTCCAATTGAGACCGTGATAGATTTGTTAGCACAAACTGAATCCAGTCTTATATCATATCAGGTCAACAATGGCTTTTATCCAACCTATCAGGAATTTATTGATCAGTCAAGAAGAATGATCATAGGGAGTGCTTTAAGCATAAGGAAGATCCGAGAAGAAAATAAGATAAGGTGGATTAATGAAAACTCAAACCTTGAAGATCCGCAATTCTTATCACCGGCACCCAACAAATTTACTTTGAATCCGCAGGAAATTGTAGGAAGTTATCTATTCCCTGGAATTGGTCAGTCTTTATCCTTCGAAATCCTTGAAGAAGAAATAATTTCTAAGATAGAGGAATTTGACACCCGAATCAGTCAAATGCTGGCTAAATCTTATGAGGTTATAAGGGGAGCTGGAACTCCGGATTCAGAATCCGAGGAGGTCGATGAATATCATCCTGCTGTTATTAATTTTTTGTCAAAAATACAGGGGCTTAGCAGTGAAGAGATTGAGATTATGAAGAACCGTAATTATCAGTTTTCAATGAAAGGGTACACTGCAAAAAGCGTGAATAACATGTATCATCCCATTTTCAAGGAATCTTTATTTTTATCGAGAGAGGATCTTCTCGAAACGATAATGAGATTGAATTCACTCTGCGGCATTTCTGGTTCAAGTATGTCCGACAGAAGAATCAAGATGCAGAACATATGGATTGACATCCTTGAATCAATAATAGGCTCTGAAAAACGAGAGGAAATTATGAACATGCCTGTTGATGACCTTCATAATATAGTTTTCGGATTACCCTCTCAGAGTCAGTTCACTGCAAAAGTCCGTCTGCGGGATATAATTGAAGTTACTGTGATAGATGACACCAAATTCGAACTGTATGCTGATTACCTTTGCAATAAATTATCGAGTCTGAGGTCAATTATCAACGACCAGAATTACAATGAGTCGTTCGTATCAAACAATATTACCTATTATTGGATTCCAATGGAGTTATTCCCATAATTACTCTTTTTATGCAATCAACTGAAGAATATTGTGACAGACTCTTTGAAATTGATGATCTGAAGTGCCAGTATTCCGGAAACAGAACGGTACTGCATGTCATGGATCTGATTATTGAGAGAGGAAGAATCACTGCCATCCTTGGATTATCTGGCATCGGCAAAAGCACTATGCTTGAAACTCTTGGACTTATGAACAGGACTCTTCCCAGAGAATCAAAGGTACTTTTCTACCCCCGTCCCGGAGCAGATCCTTTAGATTATGCAACCTTATGGTATGAGAATAATGAAAAGATCCGTTCTGCAATACGAAAGGAACATTTCAGCTTTATTTTTCAGGAGTCAAACCTGATGCATAATTTTACTGCTCTCGATAATGCATGTATGACCTTACTGCTTCAGAATCGAACAAAAGAAGAGGCAAAAATAATTGTGAATGAATACATCAGCGACATGGAACTGGATAACAAGATGACTGAATCAACAATGGTCTTTAACCTTTCAGGGGGTGAGCGACAGAGGCTTTCCTTCATCAGAGCTGTGGCTCCTGATTTTACTGTACTTTTTGGTGACGAACCAACTGGCAATCTGGATATTCTAAATGCAGACAGAGTGCTTAAAAACCTTTCAGCAGTCCTCCGCCAAAAGGGAAAATCAGCAATAATGGTCACCCATGATATTAAATTATCGATAAAACATGCCGATGATATTATTCTGATAGAAGAGAAGACAGATATTGTTGACGGAGAAGTTTTTTCCTATGGATGTATAGCTGGGAATAAAGTATACAAATCAGCATTTTTTGATGGTAATAAAATGTGGAAAAATCATTCTCTTGCAGACTGGCATGACTGTGAATGGATGCAAGATGAAGTCCTAAAAGTATTTCAACATTAGAGAAAATTGTAATCAGGGTATCAATACAATCCTAAAACATTTTTACCTGTTATTATGCCTGAAATACAAATTTGAAAGGCTGATTCTTCTGGCAACTCGTATATAATTACAAACACCAAGATGCTGATAAACAAAGATTTCAACAAAGTTTTTTACAAGGAGGAAAGCAAAGAGCTTTTTGGAAAGAAATTTCTTAACTTTTTCTATCTCGTTGTTATTCTCGTCATTACATTCATTTCTATAGGCTTTGCCAACGGAAGCCTGAAATACCTGAAAAAGAAGATGGATGATCCGTTCATCAAATGGGTTGATATAGAAATTCCATATACCCTTGCAAACCAGATTCCCGATTTAATTGAACTCATAAACTCTGATTCATTAAAAAAGACTTTCCTTTATGGGGATTGTGATGGTTATAATCAACTTACATTATATTTCTTTCACAAGGATTCAGATACTGATAAACAATTTACCGGAAGGACAATTAATCTGCAGAATCCCATATTAAATGTAAGCATCCGGGGAAGGGCATATTTTGTTGACTCCGGGGGTGGATTAACTTTCGTCGCAAAAAAGCGATGTTAAACAGTTCAAAGATGACAGTTCTTCTGGAACGGAAGAAGGAGTCTGGATTAAG
>JAGODU010000006.1 GCA_017998095.1 Prolixibacteraceae bacterium
TTAACAAGGAGTTGAATAAAATTGCAAGATCAATTTGGGGGAATATTTAAGATGCGGAAAATCACTTTGATGAATTAAGATGTCCGGCAGCAATTTCCATTTCTTTATACCATTCTTCACCGTACTTTCTGATCAATGGTTCTTTTAAAAATTTATATAAAGGGAGTTTATTTTCTTTTCCACAGATTCGACCTGATCTGCAAATGTCAATTTTTTGATAGTTAACAGCATCGAAAGTGTCATATTCAGTAATCCTAATAGGAAAAAGGTGGCATGATACAGGCTTTCTGAAAGGTATAATTCCTTCAAGATAAGCCTTTTCAATAGCACATTTAGTTATTCCGGATTCGTCGATAAGTGAATATACACACTCTCTATTGTTTAAAAGTGGAGTGACAAGGTCGCCATCCTTATCTATAATTGAGAAACCTTGTTTTTCAGTTTCTGCTTTTGATTCTTCATTTAAGTATTTTTCATATTCGGGATAATGCAATTCAATCATAATTGCCTCATCGTCAGTGAGAGGAGCACCTGAGCTGCCTTCAACGCAACATGCACCTTTACATGACATGAGATCACAAAGAAAATACTCTTCAAAAATGTCAAGGCTAATTATTGCATTACCTATTTGAATCATGATGCAAGGTTAAGGAAAATTTTAATTATAACTATATTGAAAATATACATAAGTGCTTAATTTTTATTTAATCCAGATAGTTTTAATGTTGCAAAATTCCTTGATACCATAATTTGAAAGTTCTCTACCGTATCCTGAATTTTTCATTCCACCGAAGGGAAGTCTGGGATCTGATTTAACAAGTCCATTAATAAATATTGCTCCGGCTTCAATTTCTCTGCCTAAAGCTTCACCCTTCTGAAGGTCTTCAGTCCAAATCGAGCAACCTAAGCCAAAGAGTGAATTGTTTGCAATTTCAGCAATTTCTTCATCATTTTTAGCAGT
Organism: Prolixibacteraceae bacterium; assembly: GCA_017998095.1. The sequence goes on from JAGODU010000006.1 coordinate 962, forward strand.
AATAACAGCAGCAACAGGGCCGAAAGTTTCTTCCTTGAATACTGGCATTTTTTCAGTAATGTTGGTCAAGATAGTCGGAGGATAAAAGTAGCTTGTGTTATCCTCGTATTTAGCTCCGATTATTACTTTAGCACCCATTTTAACTGAATCAGAAATCTGGTTGTGTAAATCATGAGCAAAGCGAATCTGAGCAAGTGGGGCAAGTGTGGTATTTGGATCCATTGGGTCACCTGCTTTCAAAGCTTCCATTTCATTTTTTATCAAGCTAATGAACTGGTCGGCAATATCTTCTTTAACGATGAATCTTTTTGCAGATATGCAGGTTTGTCCTGAAGTAAGCATTCTGCTTTTAATTCCTGTTTTTGCTGCTTCCATGAGGTTGGCATCTGAAAGGACGATAAACGGGTCGGAGCCTCCAAGTTCGAGCACCGACTTTTTTAGATATTTACCTGCAGCTTCAGCAACATATCTTCCTGCCATTTCGCTTCCGGTAAGAGTAACTGCTTTAATGGCAGGGTTTTTAATTACGCTTTCAACTTTTGAAGATCCTATTATCAGAGAGCTGAAAACATTTTCGGGGAATCCTGCTTCAAGAAATACTTTCTCTATTGCTAAAGCGCACCCCTGAACGTTTGAGGCGTGTTTAAGCAAACCTGTATTTCCGGCCATAATAGCAGGGGCAGCAAACCGGAATACCTGCCAGAAAGGGTAATTCCAGGGCATTACAGCAAGAACCGGGCCTATAGGTTGAAAAGTGATAAAGCTTCTTTGACCATCAGTTTCTACAAACTCATCATTCAACATTGATTCAGTATGATCAGCATAGTAATCGCAAACCATTGCACACTTTTCTACTTCACTTATAGATTCTCCTATGAGCTTACCCATCTCAAGAGTTATCAATCGGGCAAGTTCATTTTTATTACGGCGAAGAACGGCAGCAGCCTTTTTCATTAAATCTGCTCTTGATGAAAAAGACCTCTTTTTCCAGCTATGCCATGCTAAAAGGCTTTTTTCAATTGTTTTTTCTACTGCCGATTCTGACATTTCATCGTATTCAGCAATAATCGTGTTATTGAAGGGATTAACAGATTCCATATTGTTGTTTTAATGGGAGTTAATTTACAAAAAAAGTCTCATTTCTATCTTTATAAAAGAATGGAAATGAGACCTTAAAATATTTGGTAAAAAATTATTGTACAAGAACCTTGCCCGTCATACTATCAGGAACATTAAGTCCCATAATTGAAAGGATGGTTGGAGCTATGTCGGCAAGAACACCATCAATGATTTTACCTTCTTTTCTGTCTGTTACCCAAATGCAAGGAACAGGATTAAGAGAGTGGGCAGTATTTGGAGACCCGTCATCATTAATTGCGTTATCAGCATTGCCATGGTCGGCAATAATTATTACATCATAACCACCTTCTTTGGCAGCAGTTACAACATCTTTAACACATTCATCGACAGCAACAACAGCTTTATATATAGCTTCATAAACGCCGGTATGACCTACCATATCGCCATTGGCAAAGTTAAGGCAAACGAAATCAGCTGTTTTATTTTTAAGTTCAGGAACAATAGCATCTCTGACATCATAAGCGCTCATTTCAGGCTTAAGGTCATAGGTGGCAACTTTAGGTGAAGGGCATAAAATTCTTTTTTCTCCCGGGAATTCTTTCTCGCGACCTCCTGAAAAGAAGAAAGTTACGTGTGCATATTTTTCAGTTTCAGCAATTCTGATTTGCTTAAGGCCATTGTTAGAAACCACTTCACCGAGAGTGTTGGTTACATTATCTTTATTAAAAATTACATTTATTCCTTTGAAGTCGGCTTTATATTCAGTCATGGTGTACCATTGAAGATTCATGGTTTTCATACCGAAATCAGGCAGATCCTGTTGAGTAAATGCAATAGTAGCCTGACGGAGACGGTCTGTTCTGAAGTTAAAGCAAATAACTACATCCCCTTCTTCAAATTTAGTAAGGGGATTACCATCATTGTCAGTAACAATAATAGGTCTTAAGAATTCATCAGTAATTCCGCCGTCATAAGATTTCTGAACAGCATCGAGCAGGTCAGTAGTTTTATCGCCTTTACCTTCAGCCCAAAGGTCGTAAGCTATTTTCATACGATCCCAGTTTTTATCTCTGTCCATTCCATAATAACGGCCTACAAGAGAAGCAAACTTGCCATTAGTGCCTTTAAGAGCTTCAATATCAGTTTCCAGGAAACCATAGCCGGAGCGAGGGTCGGTATCTCTGCCATCGGTAAGCCCATGCACGAATACTTTTTCAAGACCCATGTCAGTTGCAATATTGCAAAGAGCAACCATGTGAGAGCTTAATGCATGAACGCCACCGGGGCCGATAAGACCAACTAAATGAACCTGTTTATTATTTTCCTTAGCGTAATTATATGCTTTTAGAATTTGTGGTTGGCTCCAGAGAGACTTATCTTTAATTGCACGGGTTATTCTAACCATATCCTGATAAAGAACTCTGCCCGCACCAAGGTTTAGGTGTCCTACTTCAGAATTGCCCATTTGTCCTTCAGGAAGGCCAACGTACTCGCCGCAGGCCAGAAGTTTAGAGTGAGGGTATTCATTTATCAATGAATCCATGAAGGGAGTCGGAGCAGATGCAATAACATCACCCTTGTCGCCATTGCCAATTCCCCAACCGTCGAGGATCATTAACATTACTTTTTTATTTTCTGCCATATATGGAAATTTATTTGTTTCAAATAATTATCGCAAAATTATTAGTTTTAATACAACAACAAAGCCTATCATATTGATTTCAAAAATTTATTAATCAAGTGTTAAAATCAAAAAAAAATGTCATACTATTGGATATTAAAAAAAATATTGCAAAAATTTCAATACATTTTTTTATTCAGTTGCGTATATAATTAAAAGTTTTGTATTTTGCCCTCAGAAAAATGATGATAAAATCTGAATTGAATATGTAATAAATTCAGATAAAAAAGATATCTGAATTACAATTAAGAAGAATAAAAACTATTAAATTTTTAAAGATGAATACCGGTAAACCAAAGGTAATAAAAGATTACGACAAGTTGCCAATTGAACTACAGGAACAGATTAAGCTTGAATATCCTTATGGATTCCATGATAGTCTAATCAGATTTACAAATAAGGATGGGCTCATAGTTAGTGCTCTTCCATTTGAAACTGAAGACAAGTATTATATGGTCAGGATGACTGTAGGTGAAGCAATCAAGATTGTAGAAGACGATGACGACTTCGACGATGATGGTATCTTAAAAGAAGGTATCAAGGAAGAGCTTTCCAGCAAATATGCCGAACTTGAGATGGAAGAAGTTGCAGATGATGACGATGACGACAGCTACGACGATGATCCAGTTGAGGGTGATGATGAAGAAGATGCAGAAGATGATGATTATTAATAAATAAAACCCGACATTGAAAAAGCCGGGTTTTTATTTTTACAAAATAATATATGATTAAAAGGGGTTTGTTTATTGTTTTTTTTGTTTTAGCAACTTTCTTTTCTAATGGGCAGACTGTCTCAACTGTTGCAGTACCTGTAGAGTCATTTGTCAAGAGAATTACAAAGGCTGATTTCATAGAAAAGATAATGGATTATGAAAAGAATACATCAGTTTGGGTTTATAAAGGGAGTAAACCCTGCATTATTGATTTTTATGCCGACTGGTGTGGTCCTTGCCGGATAGCTTCGCCAATTTTGGAAGAACTTGCCGCTGAATACACCGGTAAGATAGATATCTATAAAGTTAACATAGATAAGGAAAGAGAACTGGCACAGGTATTTGGAGTGTCAAGCATACCTGTTTTTCTATACTGTCCAATGGAAGGGAAACCTTCAATGACTTCGGGTATTGCCAGAGATAAGGATCAGACAAAACAAATGTTCAAAGAAAATATTGAGAACCTGCTTTTAAAGAATTATAAACAGAATTAATTGCAGCATTGTGAAGAGAATTGAAAGATGGTCGTTGAGATATTTTATGTTACGCTATTTTTTATTCGTAATATACAGGTTAACACACCGAAATATCATAGTGACCGGTCTTGTAAATATTCCTTCCAAAAAGCCTGTTATTCTTGCTCCCAATCATCAGAATGCCTTAATGGATGCCCTTGCTATAGTTTTTTCTGCTCCATATGAAATAGTTTATCTTGCCAGGGCTGATATATTCAGAGGTAGAATTGTAATGGCTTTGTTAAATTCCATTAAAATTCTTCCTATATACAGAATCCGTGATGGAAAGGGCTCTTTGGAAAAAAATCAGGAGATATTTGATGTGTGTGTTAGAATTTTGAAAGAGAAAAAGATATTTTGCGTATTTCCGGAGGCTGCCCATACAAATAAAAAAAGCATTCTTCCACATAAAAAAGCAATACCCCGAATAGTATTTCAAACAGGGGAGTTAACTAATTTTGAACTGGATATACAGATTGTCCCTGTTGGAATTTATTACACACACTATTATAATTTCAGACGTGATCTTATCGTAAATTATGGTGAACCAATTTCAGTGAGACCATATTTTGATATTCTTCGTGAAAAAGGAGAGAATGAGGCAACACGTATGCTGAAAGAAACAATATTCGAGGAACAGACTAAACTTTGTGTACATGTTCCGGACAAGGATAGTTATGATTTATATGATCAATCATTTGAATTATTAAGGGAAAAGGCTTGTGAAAAGCTTAATCTGGAGCACAGACCAAGAAATTTTGTTAAGGCTGAGCAATATATTATTTCAAAGTTGAAGAAATACTTTGAAAATGATAAAACGATGATGCAAGAATTATTAGATACTGCATCATCATATATAGCAGGAAAGAAAGAAATAGGGATTTTGGAATCTTCATTTAAAAAGGTAGTTATAGGAACGAAGGAAATAATATTATTTAGTTTTCTTACTTTAATCCTATTGCCAGTGATTTTAGTCGGGGCTATTATAAATGGAGCTATTTTCTGGATAACAAGATATTCATATAGAAGCAAAATAAAAGATCCTCAGTTTTACAGTTCTTATTCCTTTGTAGCAAGTATAATTGTATATCCACTTTGGTATTTATTACTTTTCTTTGTCTTTTGGATATTGCTGAAAAGTTGGTGGTTATCAATTTTGTTGATTGCAATTTCTATCCCTTGTGGGATAGTTGCTTTTGAAATGTATCAATATTTGCTTAGGATCCTGAACAGAATCAAATATAAAAGACTAAGAAATCAGGGCAACTATGACTTGTTTGAATTACTTAGGAAAAGGAATAAACTCATTTCCCGTTTAGGGACTATAATTGAATAATACCGTGGAAATTTTTACTATCTTTTTGATAGCTTTTAGTTTATCATTCGACTCATTTGCAGTATCAGTAACAAGTGGCTTATCATTATGCAGAAAACACTTAAAGTTTTCTGATGCATTCAAGATTGCAATTACACTTGCAGTATTTCAGGCTTTAATGCCACTGATAGGGTGGCTACTTGGTTCTACAATTAAAGATTTAATACAGGAAGCAGATCACTGGATAGCATTGGCATTGTTGTCTTTTTTGGGTGTAAGAATGATTATTGAAGGAACCAAACCTGTAGGGCAAAAAAGAATTAAAAATCCTACACACTGGAAAGTGCTAATTACTATGGCAATAGCAACAAGTATTGATGCTCTGGCTGTTGGTATTAGTTTTGCGTTTTTATACAGCTCAATTGTTTTACCTGTTATTATTATTGGAGTTATTACATTTTTAGTATCTATGTCAGGAATTTATATGGGGAAAAACGCCGGAAAGAAAATTGCTTCAAAGGCAGAGATAATAGGAGGAGTGATTCTTATAGCAATAGGACTGAAGATTTTTATTGAGCATATATTTAATCTGTAATATCAATATTTTAATCTTCTGAAAGATCCGGAACACTGAAAGTAAAAGTACTTCCTATTCCTGTCTCAGACTCTACTTTAATATCACCATTTAATAATTTCAAAATCTCTTTAACCAAATAAAGACCTACACCATCACCACTGAAATAAACCGGTGAACCATCAATTACTTTAAAAAACCTTTTAAAAATATTATCTAAATGTTCTTTTGGGATACCTATACCAGTATCCTTAATTGAAAAAACAAACCTTTTAATATTTTTTGAAACAGTGATATTAATAGTACCTGACTGTGTAAATTTTATTGCATTCTCTAACAGGTTGTTAACAATCTGTTCTATTCTGACTTCATCACTCTTTATGAATAAATCAAAGTTTTGAAAATCGAAGTTAATTTTAAGGTTATTCTTCCCAAAAATATCAAGTGAGGAATTAGCTTCTTTAACAATCCTTGATATCAGAGTAATTGCATTAAACCTGCTGTAAATGATAATCAACTGATTTGATTCAATATTTGTAATGTCTAATATGTTATTAATCAAATTGGTTAAAATCTTTGCATTTTGCTTTATAATGACTGAATATTGATTTTTTTCATTTTCTGTTACGTCAGGTAAAGATATAAGTTCCGAAAAGCCTGTAATAGCATTTAAAGGAGTTCTGATTTCATGAGAAATATTTTTTAAAAACAGGCTTTTAAGCTGGTCAGATTCTTTAGCTTTTGAAAATTGATGGAGATAGCTGTCCTTTGTTGATGTTATGTAATAATAAAGAATGAAAATAATGAATACCAAACCTGTAATAGCAAATAAAACAGATAAATTATTCTTTGAAGTGTCAAAACTATTTTGGTTGTATAAATAACTAATAAAAAACAGTGTAAAGCAGTTTAAAGTCAAGAATAGTAAAATAAGCAGTGCAGAACTTTTTTTCCAGACAACTATAGTAAATGTTGAAAGAAATATAATTAATATGAAAAAATAAACAGATATTCCGTTACACCAAATCCATAAAAGGTTTGCAGAAATTAACGTCGAAATAGTTAGTATTAATTTAGACGCAAAGCGAAAAATATTCTTTTTAGAGAATAGGTATACAACAATAATTATTAAGGACATAATTAATGATGTAATGTATAATCTGGAATTATTTTTAGTAAGGATTAAAGATACTGTAGTAATTACAGAGACCATGAAGAAAATGAAACAGGTAACAAGTAACATCTTCTTTTCAAGAATTATTTCTCCTTCTGTTTTATGCATTTCCTACATTTGTTTTTTTATTCAAATTAGGAATAAATAAGATAATTATCAATGAATTGCAGTATAAAAACTAATAAAAAGATTTATTGAAGAATATTGAGAAAGTAGAACCGGATTTAACTTTTGTGGTGAAGCTAAATTCGGCACCGAGTGATTGAATAATACCCTTTACTATTGTTAATCCTAAGCCGGATCCTCCGTATCCCCGGGTAAATGATCCGTCTCCCTGCACAAAGGGCTCAAATATTTTAACCTGATCTTTTTCTGAAATTCCAATGCCGGTGTCTGATATATAAAACTCAACTGCGTTAAAAGATTTTCTTGCACCAATTTCAATAGTTCCTTCAGAAGTAAATTTATAAGCATTATCAATGAGCCTCATTATTGCTTTTTTCAGATAATATTCATCAGTCTTTAAATTAAACTCCTGATCAACAAGAGATTTCTTTATGAGCCCTATGTCTTTTTTATTATATTTCAATTGAATTCCGTTAACTTCGTAGAAGATACTTTCAAGAAAAAAGTTAACATTGAAGTATTTAGGAACTGGCTTAATCTGATCTGTTTTAAGTAGAGAAGCATCAAAAATGTCATCTATTGTAGATAAAAGATACATAGTGTTGCTTGCAACTAATTCCTGAAATTGTTTTTTCATTACAGTTGATACTCCATCTTCAGTCATCATTTCTGTAAAACCAACAATTGCGTTCAAAGGAGTCCTTATTTCATGAGAAATGTTTGAAAGAAATTCAGATTTAAGCTGATTACTTGATTCAGCGAGTTTTAATGTTTCCCGAAGTTTATGTTCTATAATTCTACGTTGAGATATTTCAGTTTCAAGACTGCTGTTAAGTTTCTGCAATTCATTTACACGTTGAACAACCTCTTCTTCAAGGTTTTTATTTAAAAGATTAAGTCGAAGTGTTGCTGACTGTGAATTAATTCTGATATCTCTGAAAAAGAAATAAAACGGTAGAATAATCATACAAATAATTGTAATTACCACAAGGTTTTCAGAGAATATATTATATTTCAAAAAGTATGAAAGGACAATATAATCAACAAGAATAAGAACATAATAAAATAAAAGCTTTTTTAAGGAGGTGTGTACAGTAAAAGTAATAATGAACATTACAAAATAAAAAGTAATAATATTAAGCATTGAATTAGGATCTATTATTGCAATAGATACTGACCATAAAAGAGGAAAGAAAGGAAATATTTTATATGAAATATCCTTTAACCTGTAAATGAAAGTTCCTTTTTTCTCAAGAGGAGCAGATGAATTTATTAACACAAAAAAAGAAGATATAAAAAAAAGGGAATCGAAAAACAGATAGTATTCCTGTTTTGAGTCATTGAAAAAAATAAAATCCATAACCAACATTATTGCACTGCTGATTACACATATTAATGAAAAGAATTCTAACCTTTTTTCGTCTTGCTTTTTGATCTGTTCTTTGAGCAAAAGCTGCTCTTCTTCAGCCAAATATATCCTTTCTGTCCCAAATCTTTCCTGAATATACCCCATTTCGAATGAATTTCCATTCTAAAATATTTAAAATGATTGTAGGGTGCAAGATATTAAGTAATTATTTATTGATTAAGATTAATTTACTTAAGTATTTCCCAATTATATCGAATTCAAGATTAACAACGGTATTCTTTTTAAAAGTATGGAAGTTTGTATGTTCGTAAGTATATGGAATGATTGCAACCTGGAAACTGTTTTCTTTTGAATTTACAACGGTAAGGCTGACTCCATTAACTGTGACGGAACCTTTTTCTACTGTCATATAACCCTGAGCAGCTTTTTCCTTGTCTATTTGATATTCAAAAGTGTAATACCAGCTTCCATCAGCAGTTTCAACATTCCTGCAAATTGCTGTCTGGTCAACATGCCCCTGCACGATATGTCCGTCAAGGCGTCCATTCATCATCATACTTCTTTCAAGGTTTACCTCGCTTCCCAGTTCAAGCAAACCAAGATTGGATTTGATAAGTGTCTCTTTTATAGCAGTTACAGTATAGGTTTTATTTTCTTTGTCGATAGAAACGACAGTAAGGCAAACACCGTTATGTGAAAGACTTTGATCAACCTTTAATTCATCAGTGAATGAACAAGTAAGAGTGAAATGAACATTCTCCTTATCTTTTTCTATCCGTATTACTTTTCCGGCTTCTTCAACTATTCCTGAAAACATTTTTCTATTTTTTTAATTCAAATGCGAAATTAGCAAGAATTATTAATGCAGTAAAAAGTGAAATCTAAATTCTACAGGTAATAACAAGTAATTTATTATTAATTAAATAATTTGATTCAAAAGTTTTAGAATTAAAAAATTGATTTGAAAGTTATTAAAATTATTTAATTTTGAAAAAAAACTAAAATTGGGGTAAGATGAGAGAGGTAATTATTTTTTCGTTGGTTGTATCTGCAATTACAATAGTCGCAAATGTCAGCATGATTTTGTTTTATAAAAGATCTATTGTACCTTTTTTTATCATAGTTATTCTCGGAACAACCGGAATGTCGTTTATACTTTCCTTTATAATTGCAAAATTGGGTTATGTGCATTTGTATTGGATAATACCTTTAGTACTGATAACTGCAGCATCCTTCTTTATGGTAATTCGGATACGAATCAAAAGGCCTCTTGACAGTTTGAAAAATGACGTTACCGGCAAACTGGGGAAGGGTAATTTAGCTTTTAATATTGATTCTAAAATCTTGAATTTGAACAACGAATTCGGGGATATGGCTAAAGCATTAGATGACACCCGATTGAAGTTGAGATCTTCAATGGACGAAATTCACAAAATAGCATCTTATATAAGCATAGCTGCAGCTCAGCAAAATGATGCTGCAATTCAGATTTCTTCAGGTGCAAATGAGCAGGCAGCCAATACAGAAGAAGTATCGTCTACTTTCGAAGAGATTGCAGCCAGTAACCAGCAGAATGCAAGTAATTCAAGAGAAACAGCAGAGATTTCCAAGTTGACAGCTGATGCAATGGTAAAAATGAAGGAAGCTGCTGAAGATAGTATTAATTCTATCTCTTTTATTGTTGAAAAGATTAAGGTTATAAATGACATCTCATATCAGACCAACCTTCTTGCACTTAATGCCTCTGTTGAAGCTGCCAGAGCCGGAGAACATGGTCTTGGATTTGCTGTTGTTGCCAATGAAGTAAGAAGTCTTGCTGAAAACAGTAAGAAATCAGCAAATGAAATTAAATCGTTATCTGAAGAAACAATAAAGATATCAGGTAAAGCAGGGCAAATGGTTGAGATATTAACTGAAGATATTCAAAAGATGTCGGAACTTGTTGAAAGTATAAGTCTGGCTACAATAGAACAAGCAAGGAGTACTGATCAGATTAATACCGCGATATTTCAACTTAATGATGTAACGCAACAAAACGCTGCTTCTTCCGAAGAGCTGGCTTCAAGTGCTGAAGAATTGGCGCGTCAGGCTGAAAACCTTAATGATGCAATTGCTTTTTTCAAAATAAAATAATATTTATTGTTTCTTAAATAGATCATTAAAGAATTCTTTAAAAGTAGGATTATCTCCTGAAGTTACTTTCTTAGGTTTCGGTTTTGATGTTTTATTAAATACCGGAGCTTTAAATAAAATGTATCTTAAAGAAAGGGCAACCTGTCCCTGATACCAGTCTTCGCGTCCATAAAAATTAAAATTAGGTTTATAGTCGAGGGAAATATTAAACCTTAATATTGAAAGCTCAAGGCCTGCAATCAAATCTGCCCCAAATGTCTTGTTGTTGTAAGTAGTTGTAGTGACAGTATTTCCGTTAAGTGTTGCTGTATAATTGTTTTCTTCAATCCCTCCGCATACTCCTGCACCCAAATAAAAGTTGAAATTTTTTGTGATGATATTTTGATGCATTTGTATCATTGCATGGAAAGTATGGTTGTGTGAAAAATCAGTTTGGGCAATACCTTCAATAGTAAATTTGTTGAATATTCTTTGTTGCAGTGTAATACCACCTGATCTGAAGTCGTCTCCATTGGCCAATCTTACTCCAAGAGCAGTTGTATATCCCTGCGCTTTAATAGAGCTATAAGGAATTATTGAAGCTAGTAGCAATATGAATAAGAATCTTTTCATTGTAATCTTTTAATTGATAACGATTAATGGGTTACGTTTATTTGAAAATTCCAGTATTAATAATTATCGATACTAAGTTAATCATAAAAAATAAATTAGAATTAAAGAAATTCTTATAGATATTTATTGTTTTTTAAGCTAATCACGGAATTATTATAATATCAGCAATTACTCTTTCTTTAACTGACGCCTGAGTATCGAGAATTTGTCCGGATACAACTGAAAGATTGTTTTTCAAATCCTTTGAATTTAAAGGTTGTTCAGATTCAAAACGCAGGATATCCCTACCTTCACCCTTTTTGAAAATTAAGATTTTTCCTGTCGAAGTTTTTAATATCAGTTTTCCTCTTACGGTTATTGTCGAGTTAAAGTATAGATAAAGGTTTTTATTATCTATTTTGTATTGATTTACTTTTGGTACTTCTGAAGATTCCGGATCCCATTGTTTATCAAACGTCCATTCAGGTGTTACAATATCAGGGTTGATTTTCATATTATCAGCATACCATTTATACACTTCGCCTTCTTTTTTACAGTTGTGATAATAATGCCGGTCTCCGTAAAAGTATGGTCGGTCTTTTGAAGGATCTCCTGATATTTCATGATAAATTGGCCTGTTAGCCATGTTCCTGGAAAACATGCAGTTTATAAGGTAAAAGCAAGCTTCATAATGATGCCTGCCAAGGTTAAAACCTTCTACACCATCAAAGCTGCAATTTAAGAGAACAAACTTCTGGTTCTTATTTTCAGGTGCAGCATGCCAGATTGCTGCAGTTTGCTTTACTTCATAGAAACTACTTTTTCTAATAAAGCACCAGCCTCTTGGGCACACAAAATCAACAGCACCTTCAAAGTAACAATCTGAATGATAGTACATGCCGCTTTTATAGTTCCAAAGTGAAACGGTATCCCCGCCCTTACTGGTTACTTTGCAATTAAGAATTATTGTCCTTGTTCCTGTTCCATAAATAGTAAATGCATGTGGACCGATTTGTGGCTGGGTATTTTCAATCGTGAGATTCTTTAGAATAATGTCATCTGCATGAATATTAATGACTGCAGGACCTATAAAGTCTTTGTTGTTTTGCCAGTCAGTACGTAATTGTGAATATCTTATAATTGTGCTGTCCCTGCTTTCCCCGACAATTGTAACATAGTTTTGTTCTATCCTTATTTTCTCTTCATAGATTCCGTTTTTTATATATATCACGCATCTTTGATATTGATACATTGGGAGGTTGTTGATTGCTTCTGTTAGAGAAGTGTAATTCCCGGAACCATCTTTTGCAACTATGATATCATAATGTGAATTGGCATAAATGCCTGAGAAGAGCAATAAAAATATTGGGATGAGCAGTATATTTTTAATCATTTTTGAGAATTTTATTTAAAAACTTCAATGAATAATCTATTGTTTTACTGAACCATGGTTCAAAAAGCCAGAACGAGTGTGGTGCATCAGATAATACATGAATTTCGGAATAAATATTCAATGAGTCAAGGATAGTAATAAGATCATCTCTTCCGGCATGAAATCTTGGATACTTACTATTAATAAAAAGAATAGGAGGGAAAGTATTGGAAGCATGGATCAAAGAAGAAGCGTCTTTCCAAATATCAGCATTTTCATTTTTGGGCGCACCAAGCCAACGTGTTGCAGAAGATAGTTTCCCCGGTTTATCAATTCCTTCTTCAGATTCAGGATGAATAAACGCAAGAATGCCATCTACATTAATTATTGCCTGCACATCAATTAAAGAAGAATCAGCATTATCTATAAGAAATTTTGACGTTTTATTTGTTGCCGCTGCAAGAGAAGCCATTTGAGCTCCGGATGAAAATCCCATGATGGCTATCTTGTTTTTATCTGCCCCAATTGAATGTGCATTTTGACGAACCCATTTTATTGAAGATTTAATATCGTACATGGCAGCGGGATATAATTCTTCCGGTGATAACCTGTATTCAACAGAAGCACATATAAATCCTTTTTTTGCAAGACAGACTGCTACCGCTTCATTCATTTTCTTATTCCCTGAACTCCAGCCTCCTCCGTGAATAAGGATTACTACCGGGAGGTTTTCTTTTTTATCAACAGGAGAATATAAATCAAGGCTTAATGATCTTCCGTTAATTTCTGAATATTCAATATTTACTGCAATTTTAACAGAATCCTTAAATTTTAATTCAGGGATTTTTATAAATGGGTATTCTTTTATAAGCTTACAATAAGCCGAATGTAGGGTGTATGATGTATCAACAGGTAATTTCTTTTGGTAATTATCTGAAAAAGCATTGAAGTTTAAAAATATGAAAACAAGAATAAAGTAATATGTCAGCTTATTTCTCATCCTTTAAATATTGGGTTAAAGGAATTCTTTTTTCCCTGAACCCTTTTACTGCAATTGCAGCAATAGCTGTAGCTCCTTCTTCAGAAAAATGAGTATCATCTTTTTTCCCTTCAGGGAATCTTTTATAAACTCCCGGTTCAATATACAGGTATAGTTTTTTAGAGCCCTCATCCCCAAGTGAAGAAACGAGTTTTTCGCTTTCCTTCTGCATATCAATTAGCGGAATATTCAAACTATCAGCAATACTTCTGACAATATTTGGATATTCTCCATGAGTGTCAGTCAGGATTCCTTTTTCGTCGAATTTTCTTCTTACAACAGGAGTACATAAAACAGGATACACGCCCTTTGATTGGCTTTCTTTAATAAACTTTACAAGGTTATACCTGTATTCTTCCGGAGTAGCATAGCGTCCTGTTTTTTCAATCGAGCCATCGTTATGACCAAATTGAATTATTATAAAGTCGCCTTCCTTCATTCTTGAGAAAACAGTATCCCACCTGCTTTCATAGATAAATGAGCGGGTACTTCTTCCGTTACGGGCATGGTTTTCTATTTTTATGAGGGTAGTATCAAAAAATTCCGGAAGAAGTTGCCCCCACCCTCTTTCAGGATTATCATCAAGAGGTTTATCTGCCATTGTTGAATCTCCAATCATAAATAGGGTAGGGATCGCCCTCTTTTCGCATGAAGAAAGTACTGTCATGATTATTATAGCGACAATTATTTTTTTCATATTTTTCAAACTTTCAAAGATTATATTTCTTCAATTGAAGTATTATATCCTGATAAATAATTCTTCTTACATAAGAGTTGTAATTTTTCTTGAAAAACAAGCATCTTACTTTCACGCTGGTAAGTTGTTTAAATCCCAGATAAAATTATTATTCAAAACTTTATATACCCTGACTTTTGATCTAGAACTTTACTTTATCCGGATTGTTTAGTAATTCAAGCTCTTTAAGAATATACTCCTTGAATTCATCTATTGTTTTTATTGCATATTTTTCGCTTTCCCAGGTAGCGCCGAAATACCAGCTGACAAATTTATTGTCAGGTTTTAGTATCATAACCTGATTGTCAGGGTCAGTTGTGAAATCAATTATATCTTTACTTTGAGCAATGACAACAAGTCCGAGCATGTCGTTATTTAAGCTTTGCTTTCCCCATGTCCCCATAGCAGTCCATTCACCTTCAGCGATTTTAATTACTTCGCAAGTAGTGTCCTTATGTATTCCGGTGCAAATATTTGCCACTTCTTCTTCCATAAATAAAATTTGCCTTGTTAATCTTGTATTAGCATCGATAGATAGATAAGAAGTGCAGCTTGATTTAAAGTCATTGGTTTTCCATCCGTAATAATCAGTTTGAATCATAGCACGTAATGGACCTTTGGATATTATTTTACTGATAACACTGTCAGTTTCAGCCACTCTTTCAGCAGCTGATCCATTCCAATAGCCAATAGAACCAATGCCAAGTGATTTGCCAACCTTCAAATTATCCATTCCCCAATCGCTCATGTTGTGATATGAATCATATCCATCTTGTCCAACCTGCTCAAGAACCATATCTTCAGTTTTCTTTCCAAACACATCGTTTGCATTTCTCCAGTCGAGATAGAAGCGGTAGCCAACAAGATTTGATTCCCAACCCGGGCCTTCGTATTTAAGATAGAAAGAATGATCTGTACATTCATCAGGAAGCCTGACTGAATCAACTTCAATAAACTCTCCTCCAATATATTTTCTGTCAACCCATTCACCACCTGTTTTTTTCCAAAGCTCAGCATGAGCCATTGGTTTAAAAGTAGTAGCAGGTTCTTTTCCTACCATTAGTTTGATTTTGTTATTATTATCAGGTTCAGGATATAGTAATAAAGAAATTTCACCGGACACCGGGCATTTAAACAACTGTGATTGAATTTCCTTATCACCCTGTTTTACTGTAAAAGGTTGATGAATAATATCTTTCAGAGAGTTGTTGTCTTGAATGTTATTGAATTCAACCAATCGACCTGAACTTACCTTGTCGTTAAACTTCACACTAAGATTTATTGCTTTTTCAGAACTGCATCCCCACAAGATGAAGAAAACCAGTGTGTAAGGTAATGAGTTTAATATTTTTTTCATAACAATTTATTTAAATGATTCTCAAATTTGCAATAGATTCATAAATATACTTTAATATTTGCAGACAGTCACAACCTTCAGCACCCGGATATGCCAAAGGTTGTGTATTTGCCTGATAAAAAGCAGCTGAAATTAAAAGCAATGTAAAAAAACAACTAACTAGGAACATTAAATTCTAAACTATGATTACCGGTTTAGCTCTATTGCTGCCAGGATAAACGGTCCGACACCTTTGCTATCGTTATCTACCCTTTTTTCATTTATATAATAATCGTAACTTCCATCGCGATAAGGATTTCCACCAAGTCCACAGCCCCCGCATACATTCTTAAGAACAAGATTTCCTTCAGCATCTTCAGAAATTAAAGTCTTAATTATTGAATCAAACTTTTCATTAGCTATCTGGAAGTATTTTTTCTTTATATAACCTTTATTTGCTGCTTTTGCCATTGCATAAGTGTACATGCATGAACCAGAAGCTTCAATGTAATTACCTTCTCTTCCGCCCTGATCCAGAACCTGATACCACAATCCTGTTTCTTTATCTGCTACATTAAGAAGTGCATCAATAGTTTTATTTAATATGGTAATTATCGCATTTCTATCCTTGTGATCTTCAGGCAGATAGTCCAGAACATCGACTATAGCCATCAAATACCATCCAATAGCCCTGCTCCAGAAATGTTTTGATTGTCCGGTTTCCGGATTACACCATTTTTGCTCTTTGCTTTCATCCCATGCATGATAAAGCAATCCGGTTTTGGGATCCAGGGTTTTATCATAAATAAGTAAAATTTGATACGTTACAACATCAAACCATTCAGGTGAGTTATATTCTTTTGCATATTGTGCAAGGAAAGGGGAACCCATATAAATACCATCAAGCCACATTTGCCAGGGATAAACCTGCTTATGCCAGTAACCTCCTGATTGCGTTTTCGGATGTTTCTCCATTTGTGATACAAAAGTCCTTATGGCAATGTTGTATTTTTCTTCTCCTGTTCTTTTATATAATGTAAAAAGATTTTTTGCCGGGTTTATTCTGTCGATATTATACTCATCAGTCTTATAATTTTTCACAGAACCGTCTTCTCCTATAAAATAATCATAGTAGGATTTCATATAATCGGAGTATTTCTGATCTACAACGCCCAGTTTATCAATCGACATAGCAAGCATTGCCACGTCATATTGCCATCTGATTTTTTCCTTGCCTTCATAATAAATAAGACTATCATGAAGATTCATTACAGAGTTAGCCATTTTGACTGACCACTTTGTTGAATCATTTAAATCGTTTTTATCAGTACCAGTTTTGCAACCTGAATTCAGAAATGCAAAAATTAAGATTAATGAGAAATATTTAGCCATAATATTTAAATTCAAAGTTCTAGTAATCAACAGTCATATTTTAATTATGACATTCTTAAAACAGAATTCTAAGTTAAGTCATTTAGCCAGTTTTTATGGTTGAAAAATTGGTATAATATAGGTGTCATTTTATCGCATTGGCTTAAGTATTATTAATAATAATCTATATGTACCCGGTTGTTTATTTTTTATGATTACATATTTTTCTGAAAAAGAAGTTTTACAAAGCCTGTCAGTTTCATTCAAAGCAAATAGCCACCGGAATACTACCAAAGAGCCTGTTTCTCCCTTTCTAATGGGAGCAACAGGCTCTTTGGTAGTATTCCGGTTTGGCTGAGGAGTAAATATTTCAGGGCTCGGAGAATATTGAAAATGGTTTATAATTATTAAAAGTTTATACATTTTTGGAATTAAAAAATCAAAAAAACAATAGGGAGTAGATGAGTTCTTAAAATAACAAAATATGACTATTTTTGGAAATAGGAATCCATATCTGAATGAAGAAAATGAGATTTAAAATATTTGCATTACTTATTTCAGCAACATTTTTATTGTTGTTGTTTTCAGGATATGTTTCTGCTACAGAAATCGACCGCTTCGAATATTATTCAACAGATAATGGTTTATCTCACAATACAGTAACAGCAGTTTTATGTGACAGTAAGGGTTTTTTATGGTTTGGAACAATGAATGGCCTGAACCGTTTTGACGGATACAACTTCAAGATAATGAAGAGTAAGATGTTGCAATCGGATGAAATCACGAATAACAGAATAGTATCCTTGCTTGAAGATAAACGGAATTTTATATGGTTTGAAACTTATGATGGTTATTATCATTGTTTTAATCCCCGGAAAGAAGATTTATTTACACTACCTAAGTATCTTGTAAACCTTGAGGAAAAATCAAGTAAAATTACTTGTTTCCATCAGTATTCTTCTGATGAAATATGGCTTGGGTCTTCAAACTCAGGAGTTTATAGATTGGTGTATGATGAAAATACTGACAGTTACAGGCAAGAACAATTTCTGAGCAGGGGAAAATTTTCAATAACAAATAATAACATACGTTTTATAGTATCAGATAAAGACAATAATATTTATATAGGAACAAAAAACGGACTTAATATTCTTAAAAACGAAGACCGGAAGGCAGGAAACTTTTATTTCCAGCATTTTTTTGCTGATGTAAATTTCAGCTCAGCTGTTTCCCTTAATGATAAAGTGTGGTTGGGAACTGAAAACTCAGGATTATTAATTTATGATATTGTAAGTAAGAATTTTACAATATTCAATAGCGATAATTCGCCCCTTATTAAAAATAGAATAGATATACTTAAGTCGACTTCCAAGGATAATTTAATTGTTGGGAGTTCAGACATTTATATATATAAACCTATTGATAATAAATGGATTACTGTAGAGGTTGAAGGCGATAGGACAGATAAAATTTTCGAAGATTCATTTGGAGTATTGTGGGTTACTTCGGGAAGATCCGGTGTTAATAAGATAAATCAGGATAACGGAGATAAAAAGCATTTTGATCTGACTACTGACATATATAAATACTTGTCAGATAAAGAAAGGCCATATTTTTTTGAAGACAGCAGGAAGAATTTATGGATTTGTGTTCACGGAGGAGGGCTGGCTCAATATATAAGAGAGGTTGATAATTTCAGATTCTTCAGGAATAATCCTTCCGATCCGAAGACAATAAGTTCAAATACTGTAATGTGTATAACTGAAGATCATACCGGTACACTTTGGGTTGGAACTTCATTACAAGGGGGAGTTAACAAGATCATTTTTAAAAATCCTGCTTTTAAGTTCTTGCAGGTAAACCATAAATACGAAGATTTCGTTGAAAATATTGTCCGCTCTCTGATGGAGGATGTTAACGGAAATTTATGGGTAGCAACAAAAGGGGGTCAGATTAAAATTTACGATAAGGATTTTAATGAGATCAGTCCTGTTTTCAATTATCCTTTTACACCAAAAGGTGAATTGGTTTATAATGTATACGCAATGTTCCAGGATTCAAAAGGGCATATATGGCTCGGTTCGAAAGGAGCAGGTATTGCAGTATCCAAAAATCCTGTAAATAATTTCACGCGTAATTACGGGCAGATAAGTTTCAGCAGATTTCAGAACATTCCCGGAGATACGACATCATTATGTGATAATAACATTTATTGCATAGATGAAGATAAAAATGGGAAAATCTGGATTGGAACATATGGTGGCGGGTTGTGTTATACCATATCCGGGGGCCATGAAAACCTTAAATTCAATAGAATAAATACCACTAACTCCAATCTTTCCAATGATATGATAAGAGATTTGGAAGTTGATTCAGAAAACAATTTATGGGTGGCAACAACCTTTGGGTTGAATAAAATTAATATTGAAAATCCGGATAAAAGAAAACCGGAAATTGTCAATTATTATCATGATCCTGCAGTTGATGGCAGTATAAATTATAACGATATAGTTCATATTTATGAAGATTCTGAAAATAATATGTGGTTTGGTACTTTCGGACGTGGTGTTGATATGTTGGCAAAAGGGAAGACGAGCCCTGATAAGTTTGAGCATTTTTCAGAAATAGAAGGTCTTTCAAATGACGAAGTTTTTGGTATTGTTGAAGATAATCAGGGTTATATATGGTTTAGTACGGAGAAGGGGCTTTCAAGATTAAATAAAAGAAACAGGAGTTTTGAGATTTTCAATAAGTCGAATGGATTGACATCAAATGAGTTTTCAGAGAATACATGTTTGAGAATGAAAAGCGGATGGTTGATTTTTGGAAGTTCAATTGGAATAGAAATACTTAATCCACAGAAGATTGTTACTTCAAAATTGCCATCTAAAGTAATTTTTACAAATTTTCAGCTTTTTAATAAAGAAGTTCAGGTAAACTCACCCGGATCGCCATTAAAAGAAGCTGTAACTTTTGCGGAAAAAATAAACCTGAAGTATAATCAATCCAGTTTTAGTTTTGAATTTTCAGCAGTTAATTATCTGGATGAGTCAAAAACGCAGTATGCCTATTTGCTTGAGAACTTTGATAAAAACTGGAATTATGTTGGTGCCGGAAGAAAAGCAACATATACAAATTTGAAACCAGGCAAGTATATTTTCAAGGTTAAGGCTGCATTATGGGATGGCAACTGGGATAATGAGATTGCTTCAATAAGAGTAAATATTTCTCCACCCTGGTGGGGAACTACATTAGCTTATATTATATACCTGATATTGTTTCTTGTAACTTCACTGTTTGTCAGTCGTACAATATTAAGAATAAACAGTTACAGGAATGAACTTAAAGTTGAAAAGGCAGTTAATGAAGTTAAATTAAAATTCTTCACTAATATTTCACATGAAATCAGGACACCTTTAACTTTGATATTAGGCCCGATAGAAGATCTTTTATCTGATAAAAAATTTCCTGAGGAATTCAGATCTCCATTACAGTTAATGCAAAAGAATGGAAACAGGATGTTGCATTTGTTGAATCAGTTGCTTGATTTCAGGAAAGTGCAAAATAAGAAGATGATTTTGAAAGTAGAACCGCTTGATATAGTTAGTTTCACAAAAGCTATTTATGAAAATTTCACATCTCATGCCAGGCACAAGGGGATTAAATTTCATTTTACACATGAAGGTAATCCTGATAAGGTATGGGCTGATCCTCACAGGTTAGACTCTGTGATATTTAATGTATTATCAAATGCATTCAAATATACTCCCAGAGGGAAAGCAGTTAATGTAATTGTTTCAGAAAACACTACAGCTGATGAAATACATGTCAGGGTTAAAGATGGAGGACCAGGTATTGAAAGTAAAGATATACCACTGATATTTAACAGATATTCAATCTTATCTGATGAAAACATGACAGGAAATAGTACAGGAATAGGTATGAATTTGTCGAATGAGATTGTCAGAATGCATGGGGGAGAAATAAGGGTTGAAAGTACAATAGGGGAGGGTTGTGAGTTTATTATTGTTTTGAAGAAAGGGGTATCACATTTTCAAAATAAAAAATGGATTCAATTTGTAAATTCAGAGAGTACATATAATATAAACAGTAGTATAATTAAAGATTTGGTTCCAGAAGGGGAGGAGCTGGATGGTGAAGAAGAAAGTACAGCACCGGGGAAGCATGAATATACAATTTTAGTAGTTGAAGACAATCCTCAGATTTTAAATTATGTTTCCAAATCTTTAAACAGGTTTTATAATATTATTGAGGCAGAAAATGGTAAAGCAGGCTTGGAAAAAGTTCAGGAATTTCATCCTGATTTAATTGTTTCAGATATAATGATGCCTGAGATAGATGGAATAGAATTTACTCGTTGTCTTAAAAAGGATTTTGAGACATGCCATATTCCGGTGGTACTGCTAACAGCTAAATCTGGAATAGAAGATCAGGTATTGGGTATTGAATCAGGTGCTGAAGCTTATGTTCTTAAACCTTTCAATACAGGAATTTTGAAATCCATCATTGCAAACCTTCTGGAGCAGCGCAGGTTATTAATTAAAAGGTACAGGGAAAACAAAGAAATAGCAGTTTCAGATGTCAAGATTACATCAAGGGATCAGGAGTTTTTAGAA
This sequence comes from Prolixibacteraceae bacterium, assembly GCA_017998095.1. The sequence continues at coordinate 22,724 of JAGODU010000006.1, forward strand.
AAGATAATAAAGTATATAGAGAAAAATTATGGTGATCCTGAATTATCAATAAATACGCTTGTAGATTATTCATGTGTCAGCAGAACCGTCTTTTATAACAAGGTTAAAAGTTTAACCGGATTAAGTCCGATAGAATTAATTCGGCAAATAAAATTGAAAATATCAGCACAGATGCTTCAGAATGGATACAATGTTAACGAAGCTGCAATGAGCATTGGTTTCAACGATACTAAATATTATAGCAGACAGTTTAAAGAGTTGTTTGGAGAATCTCCCAGTCAGTATAAAAAATCGGATGTTAAGAAGGAAGATTAAATAATTATCTCGGATTCTAAATTCTCGTCTAATATTTATCATAAGGATTTACAAAGGATTATATTTGTTGCCAAATAATAAAAATGGTGAAAAGAAGATTCTTAATTGGGGCATTTACCCTTATATGTTGTTTTGTTTCTATTAATGAAGCATTTACTCAAATAAAGTTTGAAAAAGGGATTAAACTTTCAACAACATCAAATTTCATTGGAGTATTAGTTACGGATATAAACAATGACGGGCTTGATGATATAATTGGGGCAACATCATATTATTGGGGACAATCAGAAGAAGATGCAAAGATTTATATATATCTGCAGGATAATTTAAATGGGTTCAACAGAGATATTGAAATTGACTATCCGAAGCAATATGCAGGATTGTATTCATTTTCAGCAGCAGATTTAAATAATGATGGGTTAAAAGATATAGTTATATCATATTCCGATAGCATTGGAATTTTTTATCAGCAAGTGGACAGTAAATTTAGTGAATGTGTTTCTTTTTTTAGTGGTTCATCAACAGATGAAGTTATATGTAAGGATTTGAATGGGGATTCACATATTGACATAATTGCCAAAAACCTTAATTCACCAAGTTCGCTTTATATATTTCAGCAGGAATCATCAGGATTTTCATTAAAGACGTATAATAATAAAACATCGGTTCAATTTGAGAATCTTGAAATGGAAGACATTAACAATGATGGTAATCTTGATGCATTGTATAGTTATTCATGGCCAATTGATGGCTACAATACATTTATTTCATTTTATGATAGTATAGAAGGATTTTCAAAAAATGATATAAAACTTAAATTTACTGATGAAATTGGATCAGGCAGGCTAACCGATCTTAAGGCATCTGACTATGACAACGATGGAGACTACGATATAATTGGTCTTGGCATGGAATATCTTACTATCTGGAAAAACAATAACCTTGACTTCAGTGATACGATGCATATACGTACGAATGAATATGCAGCCAGACTTGATGTTGAAGATTTTAATTGTGATGGCAAAAATGACATTATGGTTATGGCCGGATTTGCAGTTTCAATACATGGGCAAGGTACAGGAATAAAAAATTACAACACATTTTCGGTTAACGACCAATACTCATCTCCAACGCCATGGGCAAATCAGTTTTCAACTGGAGATTTGAATAATGATGGTTTAAAAGATATAGCAATTTCATATTTGGATGGTATAGTAATAATGGAAAACAAGTCGGTGCCTTCCATATTTACTAAAATTGACACAATAATTAACGTAAATAAGACAATAGTTGATAAAGGAATATTTGAATACACCTTTGGGAATTATGAGCTAAGAGATTCAACAATAAACGGATATGTTTATCAGGTAGATTCATTTAAGGTAAGTATTGATTATGAAGAAAGTTACACAGACATTGACACAATATTTAATAGAAAGGGACTTTTTTGCAGGGGAGAATATTCAGATATAGTTTACACTGACACATTGAGAGAATATAATTATTTTAGTGAGAACGATACTACCAATTTTTTTAGTAATCTGCTGACAGTACCTAAAAAATCAAAAGGGGAAAAGAATTTAATAACAGATGTAAGGCTTGCAAGTGGTTACGAAGGAAAAGAACTTTGGGTATATTTCAAGGAAAAACCAGAAGGATGGTCATTTCAATATCAAATATTTGATTTAAATGGGAATATTATGATGAAAGGAAATGAAGATATGATGTTTAATTCCAATGATTATTTCACGATAGAGATAAGCGAGATTCCCCGGGGGTTATATATTTTGCAGATAAAAGCCAGAATAGAAGGCGGCAAATACACTATTAACAGGAAGTTTATAAAGACTTAGAATGAAAAACATTCAGTCTATTGTTAAGACAATACATTTTTTTCAAAAAAAAATACCTTACCTATTTTATTCTAATTGGAAATTAGTACTTTTGCCAACCATTTCAGGAAGGATTATGTCCAATTTTGAACGTAAATGACTGATAATCCTTTAGAAACAAAAGTTTTATGATTTATTTTAAATTTAATTAAACGTATAATGCCTACAATTCAACAGTTAGTTAGAAAGGGGAGACAAGTAAATATTGATAAAAGTAAGTCTCCTGCACTTGATTCCTGTCCACAGCGTAGGGGTGTGTGTGTACGTGTATATACAACAACTCCTAAGAAACCTAACTCAGCTATGCGTAAAGTAGCGAGGGTAAGGTTAACTAACCTGAAAGAGGTAAACGCTTATATTCCGGGAGAAGGTCACAATTTACAGGAGCACTCAATCGTATTGGTACGTGGTGGTCGTGTAAAAGATTTACCGGGTGTGCGTTACCACATAGTTCGCGGTGCATTGGATACTGCTGGTGTTGAAGGACGCACACAGCGCCGTTCTAAATACGGAACAAAACGTCCTAAAGTGAAAAAATAGTGTTGAATAGTTATTTAAAGTTGTGGTTAGGTTGAGTAAGGGACTCTATCCGAGAGGATGAACTGAAGACTGTAACTCAGGCAACCGATTTGAATAACACAAACTTTAAGAAATGAGGAAGTCAAAACCAAAGAAGCGGATTATCTTACCGGATCCGATGTTCAATGATGTGTTAGTAACACGTTTTGTAAACGACCTTATGGTCGACGGTAAAAAAACAGTTGCCTACAGTGTATTCTATGATGCTATGGATATAATAAAGGGCAAGATGAAAAACGAAGAACTCTCTCCTCTGGAAATCTGGAAAAAAGCTCTTGAGAATGTAACCCCTCAGGTTGAAGTAAAGAGTCGCCGCGTTGGTGGTGCAACATTCCAGGTACCTATGGAAATTCGTCCTGAAAGGAAGATTTCAATTTCAATTAAAAATATGATATTGTTTGCACGTAAGCGTGCAGGACATTCAATGAGTGAAAAGCTGGCTGCAGAAATTCAGGCTGGTTTTAATGAAGAAGGCGGAGCTTACAAACGTAAAGAAGAAATTCACCGTATGGCAGATGCAAACAGGGCCTTTGCTCATTTCCGTTTTTAATTTTTTTTTCAATTGGTTTTAGTTGGTTTTTATTGGTTTTTTAAAAGATTGGTTAAATAATGGCAAAAAGAGATTTAAATTATACACGCAATATTGGCATCATGGCGCATATTGATGCCGGTAAAACAACAACTACTGAACGTATTTTGTTTTTTACCGGTTTAACTCATCGTATAGGTGAGGTTCATGATGGTGCGGCCACGATGGACTGGATGGAACAGGAACAAGAGCGGGGTATAACAATTACATCTGCTGCTACAACTACACAGTGGAATTACAATGACGAGCAGTATAAGATTAACATCATAGATACTCCGGGTCACGTTGATTTTACGGTAGAAGTAGAACGTTCACTTCGTATACTTGATGGTGCTGTTGCATTATTCTGTGCAGTTGGGGGTGTAGAAGCCCAGTCAGAAACAGTTTGGAGACAAGCAGAAAAGTATGGTGTTCCGCGTATTGCATTTGTAAATAAGATGGACCGTTCAGGTGCCGATTTCTTTAAAGTTTACAGTGAAATAAAAGAAAAGCTTGGAGCAAATCCAATGCCTCTTCAAATACCTATTGGTCAGGAAGATTCATTCAGAGGTGTAATAGATTTAATCAGGATGAAAGCCATTGTTTGGTATGATGATCCTGTTACGGTTTCAAGATTTGAAATTGAAGAGATTCCTGCAAATATGCTTGAAACAGCAAATGAATGGAGAGAAAAACTTGTTGAGGCATGTGCTGAGCAAGACGACACTTTGATGGAAAGGTTCTTTGAAGATCCGACTTCAATTACAGAAGATGAGATGCTTGCAGTAGTAAGAAAGGCAACAATTTCGGGAGCTATTATTCCTATGCTTTGCGGTTCTTCATTTAAAAATAAAGGAGTACAGAATCTTCTTGATGCTGTATGTGCTTATTTATCAAGCCCACTAGATAAAGGTGAAATCTTTGGAAGGGATGTTGATGATGAAGAAGAAAAAATTAGCAGGATGCCGGATGTAGATGAACCAACATCTGCATTGGCATTTAAGATTGCAACCGACCCGTATGTAGGAAGATTAACTTTCATCCGTGTATATTCAGGGAAACTTGAAGGAGGAGGTCAATACTATAATCCACGTACAAGTAAGAAAGAAAGGATATCAAGAATATACCAGATGCATTCAAACAAGCAACAACCGCGTGATGTCATCGAAGCTGGTGATATATGTGCAGTTGTAGGGTTGAAGGATGTAAGAACAGGAGATACACTTTGTGATATTGAAAAGCCGATTGTAATGGAATCAATGTCATTTCCTGAACCTGTTATCGGTATAGCAGTAGAACCTAAAACACAAAAAGATTTAGATAAGTTAGGAATAGGCTTATCTAAACTTTCAGAAGAAGATCCAACATTTGTTGTTAACACTGATCCTGAAACAGGTCAGACTGTTATTAAAGGGATGGGTGAACTTCATCTTGAAATTATCGTTGATCGTTTAAGACGTGAATTCAAGGTTGAATGTAATCAAGGTAAACCTCAGGTTGCATATAAAGAAGCTATCAAAGGATCGGTTGAATTACGTGAAGTATTTAAGAAACAAACTGGAGGTCGTGGTAAGTTTGCCGATATAATAGTAAAAGTAGAGGCAACAGCTGATGGTAAACCTGGTTTAGAATTTGTTGACGCAGTTAAGGGAGGTAATATACCTCGTGAATATGTACCTTCAGTAGAAAAGGGATTCAGGCAAGCTATGCAAAATGGACCTTTAGCAGGTTATTCAGTTGAATCCTTGAAGGTGACCTTATTGGATGGTTCATATCATGCTGTGGACTCAGACCAGCTATCATTCGAAATATGTGCAAAACAAGCATTTAAGAATGCGGCAGGTAAAGCATCCCCAATATTACTTGAGCCGATTATGAAGGCAGAGATAGTAACTCCAGAAGAATATATGGGAGATATTATTTCAGACTTAAACAGACGCCGGGGTCATGTAGAAGGAATGGAGTCAAAAGGTGGTGCGAGGGTAATAAAAGCTAAGGTTCCACTGGCTGAACAATTTGGATATGTAACAGTATTACGCACATTATCATCAGGGAGGGCAACTTCATCAATGGAATTTTCGCATTATGAAGAAGTACCAAGAAGCATAGCAATTGGAGTACTTTCTGAGGTAAAGGGGCGTGTAGATTTACTATAATTTGATACAATTATAATTATGAGTCAAAAAATCAGAATTAAGCTGAAATCTTACGATCACAACTTAGTTGACAAGTCGGCTGAAAAGATTGTAAAGACTGTAAAAGCTACAGGTGCAGTAGTAAGTGGTCCTATACCACTTCCAACTCACAAGAGAGTTTTCACAGTTTTACGTTCTACATTCGTGAACAAAAAATCTCGCGATCAGTTTCAGTTGAGCTCATACAACAGGTTAATCGATATTTACAGCTCGACAGCGAAAACAATCGACGCCTTAATGAAGCTTGAATTACCAAGTGGCGTTGAAGTTGAAATTAAAGTTTGATAACTAAAATCGTGTAGAAATGCAAGGATTAATTGGTAAGAAAATCGGAATGACATCCGTATTCAGTGTTGAGGGGAAAAATATCCCATGCACTGTGATAGAAGTTGGCCCATGTGTTGTTACTCAGGTTAAAACTGAAGCAACAGACGGGTACGACGCGATTCAGATTGCTTTCGACGAGAAGAAGGAAAAACACACCACAAAGGCAGAGTTTGGACACTTCAAGAAAGCAGGTACAACTCCAAAGCGGGAAGTAGTTGAGGTAGATCCGTTCGATCAGGAAGTAACATTAGGTCAGGTAATGACTGTTGACTTGTTCAGTGAAGTTGAATGGGTAGATATTACCGGTACAACAAAAGGTAAAGGTTTCCAGGGTGTAGTAAAACGTCATGGTTTCCGTGGGGTAAATGATGCTACACACGGACAGCACAATCGTTTACGTGCACCGGGTTCTTTGGGAGCTTCATCATGGCCTTCGAGAGTATTCAAGGGCATGAGGATGGCCGGAAGAGACGGAGGAAACAAGGTTACTATTGAAAATCTTCAGGTGATGAAAGTCATTCCTGAAAATAATTTGTTGGTAGTGAAAGGTTCAGTACCCGGAGCTAAAGGTTCATACTTAATTATTTGGAAGTGATGGAATTGAATGTACTAAACATACAAGGTAAAGAAACCGGTAAGAAAGTTAGTTTGAACGATCTTATTTACGGTATTGAGCCCAATGACCATGCCATTTATCTTGATGTAAAATTATATTTGGCAAATCAGCGTCAGGGGACTCACAAATCTAAAGAGCGTGGTGAAGTAGCAAGAAGTACCAGAAAGATTAAACGTCAGAAGGGAACAGGTACAGCACGCGCAGGTAGTATGAAATCGCCTGTATTCATTGGTGGGGGTCGAGTTTTTGGACCACGCCCAAGGGATTACGGTTTCAAACTCAACAAGAAGGTAAAACTTCTGGCACGCAAATCGGCGCTTACATATAAGGCGAAAGAAAATGGAATAATAGTAATGGAAGATTTCAATTTTGATGCTCCAAAAACTAAGGAATTCCTGGCAATTCAGAAAAATCTGAAAATAAATGATAAAAAGTCATTATTCGTTTTATCGGAAGTAAATAAAAATATATATTTGTCATCCAGAAATTTACAAGGGGTTAAAGTTGTAATAGCTTCAGAGTTAACAACTTATGACATCCTGAATGCTTCTTCAGTAGTTATTTTAGAAGGTTCGATAGAGAAAATTGAAGGTGTGTTTAACAATTAAATAGAAAGAAATGGATATTTTATTAAAACCATTGGTTACAGAAAAGATGACGGCACAGTCGGAAAAGCTTAACCGTTTTGGCTTTATTGTTGACCGCCGGGCAAGCAAGGATCAGATAAAAGCTGCAATAGAGAAGTTATATAATGTGGAAGTAGTATCGGTGAACACTATGATTTACAGTGGCAAACTCAAATTCAGGTATACAAAATCCGGAGTTCAGCAGGGCAGATCAAATGCGTTCAAGAAAGCTCTTATCACATTAGAAAAAGGACAAACAATTGATTTTTATAGCAATATTTAATAAAAAATATGGCAGTACGTAAATTAAAACCTGTAACACCTGGTCAGAGACACAAGATAATTGGTGCCTTTGATACAATTACAGAGTCAACACCTGAGAAATCGTTGTTAGAGCCCATTAAGAAGACCGGCGGACGTAACAAAGTCGGTCGTATGACAATGAGGTATATAGGTGGTGGGCATAAGCGTAAATATCGAATAATTGATTTCAAGAGAGACAAGAACGATATTGAAGCAACAGTAGAGTCTATTCAGTATGATCCAAACCGCAGTGCCCGCATTGCGTTATTGGTTTACGCTGATGGAGATAAAAGGTACATGCTTGCACCAAATGGTCTGAAAGTTGGTCAGACTGTAATAAGTGGTGATGAAGTAGCACCTGAAATTGGGAATGCCCTTCCACTAGCCAGGATTCCTCTTGGCACCATTGTTCATAATATTGAGCTCAGGCCCGGTCAGGGAGGTGTAATGGCTCGAAGTGCCGGAACATATGCTCAGCTACTTTCCCGTGAAGGGAAATATGCGATTCTGAAGTTACCTTCAGGAGAATCACGCATGGTACTCACAACCTGCAAAGCAACTGTAGGTACTGTTGGAAACACTGAACACAACCTGGAACGCTCAGGCAAAGCCGGACGTTCACGTTGGTTGGGACGTCGTCCTCGAAATCGTGGAGTTGTAATGAATCCTGTTGATCACCCTATGGGTGGAGGTGAAGGCCGTGCATCAGGAGGACATCCACGTTCGCGTAAAGGTTTGTTGGCTAAGGGATACAAGACACGTCATCCTAAGAAAGCTTCCAGCAAGTACATATTGGAAAAACGTAAGTAATAATTTGTAAAAGGTAAGTAGTATGAGTCGTTCATTGAAAAAAGGGCCTTTTATCGCATTCAAGCTTGAGAAGAAAATTCTTGCTATGAATGAATCAGGTAAAAAGAGCGTAATTAAGACATGGGCCCGTGCATCAATGATTTCTCCTGATATGGTTGGACACACAATAGCTGTTCATAACGGAAACAAATTCATTCCAGTATATGTGACTGAAAATATGGTAGGTCACAAATTGGGAGAATTTGCACCAACCCGTACGTACAGGGGACACGCCGGAAATCGTAAATAGGCGTGAGTTGTTAAAATCATCTTAAAAGAAAGACAATGGGTGCAAGAAAAAGAAATACAGCTGAAAAGCGAAAAGAAGAAAAAAAGAATCAATACTTTGCAGTTTTGCGTAACTGTCCTACATCTCCACGAAAAATGAGGCTTGTTGCCGATATGATCAGGGGAATGGAAGTTAACAGAGCTCTTGATGTATTGAAATTTTCATCGAAAGAAGCTTCTCAAAGAGTAGAAAAGCTTTTACTTTCTGCGATAGCCAACTGGCAAGCAAAGAATGAAAGTGAAAGGCTTGAAGAGAGTAAGCTTTTTGTGTCGAAAATATATGTTGATTCAGGAAGGATGCTGAAGAGAATCAAACCTTCTATGCAAGGTAGAGCTCATCGTATCCGTAAAAGATCGAATCATGTGACAGTATATTTGGATAGTAAAAATCCTGTAACCGAATAATCAAAAATAGTAATACATGGGACAGAAAACTAATCCGATTGCAAATCGTTTAGGAATCATCAGAGGTTGGGATTCCAACTGGTTTGGTGGTAATAATTACGGCGATAAGCTTGTAGAAGATTACAAAATTCGTAAATATTTGAATGCACGTCTTTCAAAGGCAAGTGTTTCAAAGATTATCATCGAAAGAACCCTTAAGCTTATCACTATCACTGTTCACACATCAAGACCGGGTATTATTATTGGTAAAGGTGGTCAGGAAGTTGACAAGCTTAAAGAAGAGTTGAAAAAGATTACTTCCAAGGAAGTTCAGATCAACATCTTCGAGATTAAGAGGCCAGAAATGGATGCTCAGATAGTAGCAGGCAATGTTGCAAGACAAATTGAAGGCAAAATTGCATATAGACGCGCAGTTAAAATGGCCATCGCATCAACGATGCGTATGGGTGCAGAAGGAATCAAGGTGCTGGTTTCCGGACGTTTGAATGGCGCAGAAATGGCTCGTTCTGAGATGTACAAAGATGGTCGTACTCCACTACACACATTAAGGGCAGATATTGATTATGCTTTAGCCGAGGCTCTTACCAAGACTGGGCTTATTGGTGTGAAAGTTTGGATCTGCAAAGGTGAATTATATGGTAAACGCGACCTTTCACCAAATGTAGGTATGAAGAGTGTGAGTAATACAAAGAGCAGCGGAGCACCTAAAGGTGGTAACCGCAGGAAAAAGAAGTAATTAACCCTTAGATACTTATAAGGATGTTACAACCAAAGAAGACAAAATTCAGAAGAGTACAAAAGGGAAAAATGAAAGGTGAAGCCCAGCGTGGGAATCAGCTTGCATTTGGATCATTTGGAATAAAGTCGCTCGAATCGGCCTGGATCACTGGCCGTCAAATAGAAGCAGCTCGTGTTGCCGTAACAAGGCATATGCAACGTCAGGGACAAATCTGGATTCGTATCTTTCCCGATAAGCCTATTACAAAGAAACCTGCAGAGGTTCGTATGGGTAAAGGTAAAGGTGCTCCCGAAGCATTTGTTGCACCTGTAACACCAGGTCGCATCATAATCGAAGCAGAAGGCGTTCCGTTTGAAATGGCAAAAGAAGCACTCCGTCTGGCAGCTCAAAAGTTGCCAATAACAACAAAGTTTGTTGTTAGACGTGATTTTGTGGAAAATACTGCCAGCGAATAGTAATAACATCAGAAAAAAAATTTATAACTGATGAAAGTTTCGGAAATAAGAGAGTTATCAACAAAGGAAATCGTTGAAAGAATCGATACAGAGAATGAAAAACTCGTACGGATGCGATTGAATCATGCAGTAACGCCACTTGAAAATCCTATTTCAATAAAGGATGTCAGGAGGAATGTTGCAAGGTTAAAAACTGAGTTGCAGAGCCGAATGTTAACTGAGAAAAAGTAATTCAATAACGATGGAAAATTCAAGAAACCTCAGGAAAGAACGTATCGGTGTTGTAGTGAGTAATAAAATGGATAAAACCATTGTTGTTGCCGAAAAACGTAAAGTAAAGCATCCTATTTACGGTAAATTCGTAAATAAGACATCTAAGTTTTACGCTCAGGATGACACAAACGATTGCAACATTGGCGATACAGTAAAAATTATGGAAACCCGTCCTTTAAGTAAGACAAAGGGATGGAGATTAGTAGAAATCATTGAAAGAGCTAAGTAATCATGATACAACAAGAAAGTAGATGTACTGTGGCTGACAATAGTGGAGCCAAAGAAGCGCTTGTTATCAGGGTACTGGGTGGTACCGGAAAACGTTATGCTTCATTGGGAGACATGGTTGTTGTGACCGTCAAGAGTGCTTTGCCTTCAGGCGGTCTGAAGAAAGGTACTGTTTCAAAAGCAGTAGTTGTACGTACTAAGAAAGAAGTACGTCGTGCTGATGGTTCCTACATACGCTTTGATGACAATGCTATTGTCCTTTTAAATAACGCAGGAGAAATTCGTGGAACACGTATTTTTGGTCCAGTGGCCAGAGAATTACGTGATCAGTACATGAAGATCGTTTCTCTTGCTCCTGAAGTACTATAATTGAAAATCAGAAGCAATGCAGAAAAAGTTAAATATCAAAAAAGGCGATAACGTTGTGGTTATCACTGGAGAATCAAAAGGCCAGAAAGGCAGGGTTCTTGAAGTAATACGCGATAAGGACCGTGCAATTGTGGAAGGAGTAAATATGGTGAAGAAACACACCAAGCCTAATTCGAAGAATCCACAAGGTGGAATTCTTGAAAAGGAAGCTCCGATTCATATCTCCAACCTTATGCTGGTTGATCCAAAAACAGGAGCTGCTACAAGAGTAGGCCGCCGTTTGGATGACAACGGAAAATTAGTTCGTTATTCTAAAAAATCAGGAGAGGAGATTAAGTAATGGAATTTGTACCTACACTTCAAAAGAAATACAAAGAGGAAGTAGTGCCAGCAATGATGAAAGAATTTGGATATAAAAGCATCATGCAGGTACCTAAACTCGAGAAAATAGTGTTGAATCAAGGTTTGGGAGCTTCAATTTCTGACAAGAAATTGATGGAGCTGGCAACTGAAGAAATCAGTAATATAGCTGGTCAAAAGGCTTTACAGACACTTTCCCGTAAGGACATTTCAAACTTTAAACTCAGGAAAAAAATGCCTATTGGAATACGTGTAACATTACGTAAACAAAGGATGTATGAATTTCTGGAACGTCTTATCATAATAGCGTTGCCACGTATCCGTGACTTCAAAGGAATTGAAGGCAAATTAGACGGAAGAGGCAATTATACACTTGGTATTACAGAACAGATAATTTTCCCTGAGATTGTACTTGACAAAGTAAGCCGTATAACAGGTTTGAATATCACATTTGTGACTACAGCAAATACTGATGAAGAAGGTTATGCTTTGTTACGTGCTTTTGGTTTGCCGTTTAAAAACGAAAAAAACAATTAAGATATGGCTAAGGAATCAATGAAAGCCCGTGAAGTTAAGCGTGCTAAGCTTATCGAAAAGTATGCTGCCAAGAGGGCAGAACTTAAAGAAAACGGTGATTATATTGGCTTACAAAAATTGCCTAAGAACTCAAATCCTATAAGATTACACAACAGGTGTAAACTTACAGGAAGACCAAAAGGTTATATGAGGCAGTTTGGTATTAGCCGTATCAATTTTAGGGAAATGGCTGCCTCAGGTCTTATTCCGGGAGTAAAAAAAGCAAGTTGGTAATTTAAAAAAGAAGGAAAATGACTGACCCAATTTCAGATTATTTGACCAGATTGAGGAATGCCATAAAAGCAGGCCACAAGGTAGTTGACATACCGGCATCAAACATTAAGAAAGAAATTACCAAGATTCTTAAAGAAAAAGGGTATATTCTTAATTATAAGTTTGAAGATGATGTAAACTCACAGGGTAATATTAAAATAGCATTGAAATATCACCCTGAGAATGGAATGTCAGCGATAAAAGAGCTTAAACGTATAAGTAAACCAGGATTGAGAAGGTACTGTGATTCAGAAAACCTTCCAAGAGTTCTTAACGGATTAGGCATTGCAATTATATCTACATCAAAAGGCGTTATCACGGACAAAGAAGCTCGTGAACATAACGTTGGAGGTGAAGTTTTGTGTTACGTATATTAATCTTAGGAGGACAAATACGATGTCAAGGATAGGTAAATTACCCATTGAGATACCAGGTGGAGTATCAGTAAATGTCAGTGATGATAAGCTGGTTACAGTAAAAGGTCCGCTTGGAGTACTTTCTCAGAAGGTGGATCCTGAAATCGATGTGGAAATCGAAGGAAATCAACTTGTTGTAAAAAGACCTACTGATTCAAAGAATCATAGATCATTGCATGGTTTATATCGTGCTTTGATAAATAATATGGTTACTGGAGTATCAAAGGGATTTGAAATCAAAATGGAGTTGGTTGGCGTTGGTTACAGAGCAGAAAGTCAAGGACAGATATTAACTCTGGTTCTTGGTTATTCTCACCACATCTACTTACAGCTTCCTCCTGAAGTTAAAGTTGAAGCAGTTACTGACAAGCGTAGTAACCCAATTGTGACCTTGAAAAGCTATGACAAACAATTGTTGGGTCATGTAGCTGCCAAGATCAGATCGTTCCGTATGCCAGAACCTTATAAAGGTAAAGGTATTAAGTTTGTTGGTGAAGAGATCAGACGTAAAGCTGGTAAATCAGCCAGTTCAAAATAACGTTTAATTTTAATAATCATGGCTTTAACAAAGCAAGAAAGAAGAGATAGAATTAAGAAGAGAATACGTAAGGTAGTAAACGGAACTTCTGAAACACCTCGTTTAAGTGTTTTCAGGAGCAACAAACAAATCTACGCTCAAATAGTAGATGATATTTCCGGCAGAACCTTAACATGTGCTTCTTCTTTAGAAAAAGATATTGTAAGTGCTACCGGGACAAAAACCGAAAAAGCAGCTTTAGTTGGTAAGTTAATTGCTGACAAGGCAAAAGCAATCAATATCGAAAGAGTTGTATTCGATCGTAACGGATATCTATATCACGGAAGAGTTAAATCAGTTGCTGATGCAGCCCGTGAGGGAGGCCTTAAATTCTAAGAATTATGACAGGAAATATTAAAAAAGTTAGGACCAGCGATTTGGATTTGAAAGATCGGTTAGTAGCAATTAACCGAGTTACCAAAGTAACTAAGGGAGGTCGTACCTTCAGTTTTTCTGCAATTGTTGTTGTCGGTAATGAAGACGGCATTGTAGGATGGGGTCTGGGCAAAGCTAGTGAGGTAACTACTGCAATTGCAAAAGGTGTTGATGCTGCCAAGAAGAATCTTGTAAAGATTCCTGTTATAAATGGAACTATACCTCATGATCAGGAAGCAAAGTTTGGTGGTGCAAGAGTTTTATTAAAACCTGCATCACACGGTACCGGTGTTAAAGCCGGAGGTGCTATGCGTGCTGTTCTTGAAAGTGTAGGGGTACATGATATCCTGGCAAAATCAAAGGGATCATCAAACCCTCATAACCTTGTAAAAGCAACATTTAATGCATTGCTTGAGTTGAGAGATGCATATTCTGTTGCAGAACAACGTGGAGTTTCACTTGATAAAGTATTTAAAGGATAATTATGTCGAAAATCAAGATTACTCTAATAAAAAGCTTCATTGGTTCGACAAAACGTCAGAAGCTTACTGTTGAAGCGTTAGGTTTGAAAAAGCTTAACCATACAGTAGAACATGAAGCTACTCCTCAGGTTTTGGGGATGGTAAGAAAACTCAACCATTTGGTAAAGGTTGAAGAAATCTAATCTTATAAAAAACTTTAGATTATGAATCTTAGCAAGTTGAAACCCGCAGAAGGGTCGACACATAAAGAAAAAAGAATAGGTCGTGGACAAGGATCAGGTCATGGCGGAACATCTACTCGTGGGCACAAAGGTGCAAAATCGAGATCAGGTTTTTCCAAAAAAGTTGGATTCGAAGGAGGCCAGATGCCTATTCAACGTGTAGTTCCTAAATTTGGTTTTACAAATATCAACCGTAAGGAATACAAAGCTATTAACCTTGACACATTACAGCAATTAGCTGACAAGTTCAACATTTCTGCAATTGATTTATCAGTATTGGAGATGCATGGATTAGTAGGTAAAAATGATCGCGTCAAGATTCTTGGCAATGGAGAGTTGAAAGCCAAATTAGATGTAAAAGCTAATGCTTTTTCAAAAAGTGCTAAAGAAGCAATTGAAAATTTACAAGGTACAACCGAAATCATCTAAGCCCTAAAAGGCAAGGATGAAACTAAAAAATTAACTTATGAAGAAGTTAATCGAAACCCTAAAGAACATTTTTAAGATTGAGGACCTGAGGTCCAGGTTAGGAATCACGTTTTTCATGATTCTTATTTACCGCCTAGGGTCTTATGTAGTATTGCCGGGTTTAGACCCTGCACAGTTAGGTGCCCTCAAATCTCAAACAAAAGATGGTTTGTTAGGTTTGCTTGATATGTTTTCAGGCGGAGCTTTCTCGAATGCATCTGTTTTTGCTTTAGGGATAATGCCTTATATTTCAGCTTCGATTGTTGTACAGCTATTGACAATTGCTGTGCCTTATTTCCAGAGATTACAAAAAGAAGGTGAATCCGGAAGGAAAAGAATGAATCAGATAACTCGTTATCTGACAGTAGTAATTCTTATTTTTCAGGGGCCGGCTTTCCTAACTAACTTACATATGCAGTTAGCTCAAACGCCTGAAGCGTTTGTATTATCAGGACGTTTTTTTGATATAAGTTCTACGATAATAATGCTGGCTGGTTCTATGTTTATCTTATGGTTAGGAGAAAAGATTACAGACAGAGGTATAGGAAATGGAGTTTCCCTTATCATTATGATAGGTATTATAGCCAGGTTCCCCGGATCTATAGTTCAGGAGTTCATTTCCAGACTGGAAGAACAAAGTGGTGGCGGTTTTGTATTGCTGCTAATTGAGTTTGTAGTTTTATTTGTTGTATTCATGCTGGTTATAATGCTGGTTCAGGGAACAAGAAAGATTCCTGTTCAATATGCTAAAAGAATCGTAGGTAACAAGCAATACGGAGGAGTACGTCAATATATACCTCTTAAAGTAAATGCAGCAGGTGTTATGCCTATTATATTTGCACAGGCAATCATGTTCATTCCTTTAACTTTAGCTAGTTTTGGAGGTGAATCGATGAGTGGTTTTGCAGCAGCATTTTCAAACTTTACAGGTTTTTGGTATAACTTGACAATGTTTCTCATGGTAATTGCTTTTACATATTTTTATACAGCAATTACTGTTAACCCAGTGCAAATGGCAGAAGATATGAAGAAAAACGGAGGTTTTATACCTGGGGTAAAACCAGGTAAAAAGACAGCTGAGTTTCTTGATTCTGTGATGTCGAAAATTACTTTACCAGGATCAATTTTTCTTGGTTTTGTAACTATTCTTCCTGCCTTTGCAAAAATGGTTGGAGTAAATGCACAATTTGCACAGTTTTTTGGAGGCACCTCGTTATTAATTCTTGTAGGTGTAGTTCTTGACACTTTGCAACAAATTGAAAGTCATTTATTGATGAGGCACTATGACGGATTGATGAAATCTGGCCGAATCAAAGGACGTTCAGGAGGTGGATTCTAAGAGAATTTTTATATTGCGCTAAGTAGTTGGATAATCGGCTACGAAGTTCTTTTATTTAATGAAGGTATTGGTTTGAAAAGGTTAGATAATTCGGCGGCTGAAAATTCCTTTTTTTAGAAAAGGTAGAATTATCTTTCAGATTACATAATTCTGAGTTTAAAGAGGAAAGTGTGATACTCTTTATATGATGGTTAAGTATACCAATAGCAAATTTATGTTTCTTTTAGGATGAAGTGTTAAACAAATCGAAATAAGTTAATAACAAACGATTTATGGCGAAACAGTCTTCAATAGAACAAGATGGAACTATAATCGAAGCATTGTCTAATGCAATGTTTAGAGTTGAACTGGAAAATGGTCATGTAATAACTTCGCATATTTCTGGGAAAATGCGAATGCATTACATAAAGATTTTACCTGGTGATAAAGTAAAGGTTGAAATGTCTCCTTATGATTTAACTAAAGGTAGAATCACATTTAGATACAAATAATCAATAGATTGACAAGAACAATAGCAATTGTAAAAATAAAAAGTTTATTTTTGTGACAATTTTTGCAAAATGTTCTTGCAGGATGATAATCCATCTAAAAATATAAACGGATGAAAGTACGTGTATCAATAAAAAAACGTAGCGCTGATTGTAAAATTGTTCGTAGGAAAGGACGTTTGTACGTGATTAATAAAAAGAATCCTAAGTTCAAACAACGTCAGGGTTAATTTGTAAAACAAGAAATAATAAGAATTCTATGGCTCGTATAGTTGGTGTAGATATTCCAAATAATAAGCGTGGAGAAATCGCTTTAACATATATCTACGGGATTGGACGCAGTAGTGCTCAAAAAATACTTGCAGAAGCAGGGGTAGACAAAAACGTTAAAGTTCAGGATTGGAATGATGATATGTTCCAGGCAATACGTAACGTTATTGGTTCTACTATGAAAGTTGAGGGAGAACTACGTTCTGAAACACAGCTTAATATTAAGAGGTTGATGGATATCGGATGTTACAGAGGAATCCGTCACAGAATCGGATTACCGGTACGTGGGCAAAGTACAAAAAATAATGCCCGTACCCGTAAAGGTAAACGTAAAACTGTTGCTAACAAAAAGAAAGCGACTAAATAATTAGTTATCAGATTATGGCAAAAAAGTCAGGAACTACTTCAAGAAAAAGAGTCGTTAAGGTTGAAGCCAGCGGTCAAGCTCATGTGCATTCGTCATTTAACAATATCATTGTTTCTTTGGCAAATGATAATGGAGAGATAATATCTTGGTCTTCAGCAGGTAAAAAAGGTTTTAGGGGATCAAAAAAGAATACTCCCTATGCAGCACAAACAGCAGCTGAAGAATGTGCAAAAACTGCATACGACCTTGGATTACGCAAAGTGAAAGTGTATGTAAAAGGCCCGGGTAATGGTCGTGAATCAGCGATTAGAGCTATTGCCAGTGTTGGGATACAGGTTACAGAAATTGTTGATGTAACACCGTTACCACATAATGGTTGTAGACCGGCCAAGAGAAGACGTGTTTAATTTATTGACATTTAAAAAGTAAAAGATGGCAAGATATATTGGACCAAAGTCAAAAATAGCCAGAAAGTTTGGTGAGCCAATCTATGGTCCCGACAAGGTATTAGAGAGGAAAAATTTTCCTCCCGGGTTTCATGGGATGGCACGTCGTCGCCGTAAAATTTCAGAATATGGTGTACAGTTAAAAGAAAAGCAGAAAGCTAAATATACTTATGGGGTATTGGAACGTCAGTTCCGTAAGCTTTTTGATAAGGCACACCGTTCAAAAGGTATTACTGGTGAAGTACTGTTGAAGTTACTAGAATCAAGACTTGATAATGTAGTATTCAGATTGGGTATTGCACCAAGTCGAGCTGCAGCAAGACAATTAGTATCACATAAGCATATTACAGTAAATGGAAAGGTATGTAATATACCTTCAAGTTTATTAAATCCTGGAGATGTTGTTGGTGTTCGTGAGAAATCAAAATCATTGGAAGTTATTACAGATTCAATAGCTTCAAGGAGATATATCAAAAGTGCTTGGTTGGAATGGGATGAATCTATGATGGCAGGTAAATTTTTAAACCTTCCAGAAAGAGATGAAATTCCGGAAAACATAAAAGAACAGCTGATTGTAGAGTTGTATTCGAAATAATAATTTATAAAAATAACTATGGCAATATTAGCTTTTCAAAAACCCGATAAAGTGATAATGCTCGAATCGGATGAGAAATTTGGAAAATTTGAATTTCGTCCGCTCGAACCTGGATATGGTATTACCATTGGTAATGCATTAAGAAGAATTTTGTTATCATCTTTAGAAGGTTATGCAATTACTACTATCAAAATTGAGGGTGTAGAGCATGAATTTGCCACTATAAAAGGTGTAATTCAGGATGTAACTGAAATCATCTTAAACCTTAAACAGATAAGGTTAAGAAAAGAGGTTGAAGATTTCGATAATGAGAAAGTTTCAATCACTATTACCGGACAAGATAAGTTTAAAGCCGGTGATATTGATAGGTTTATGACGGGATTCAGTGTACTAAATCCAGACCTAGTAATTTGCGAAATGGAGCCTGCAGTAAAGCTTCAGATGGAAATTACCATCAATAAAGGCCGTGGTTATGTACCTTCATCAGAAAATAAACCTGCTGAAGAAGAGTTCGGTGTTATTCCGATCGACTCAATTTACACTCCTATAAAAAATGTGAAATACTCAGTTGAAAATTTCCGTGTTGAGCAGAAGACAGACTATGAGAAGCTTCTCATTGAAATTTTAACTGATGGTTCTATTCATCCTAAAGATGCTTTGAAAGAAGCAGCAAAAATTCTTATATATCATTTTATGTTGTTTTCAGATGAAAAGATTACTCTTGATTCTGATGAAAAATTTGCAAATGAAGAATTTGATGAAGAAATACTTCATATGAGGCAAATGTTAAAAACAAAATTGGTAGATATGGATTTATCGGTTCGTGCATTAAACTGTTTAAAAGCTGCTGATGTTGAAACATTAGGAGATCTTGTTCAGTATAATCGCAACGATTTGTTAAAGTTCCGTAATTTTGGCAAGAAATCTCTTACAGAATTGGATGATTTACTTTCTGCAATGAATTTGAATTTCGGGATGGATATTAGTAAGTATAAACTAGACAAGGAATAGTATAACGATGAGACATAACAAAAAATTTAATCATCTGGGCAGAAAAAGCGCTCATCGTAAAGCATTGCTTTCGAATTTGGCATGCTCGCTCTTTCTGCATAAGAGAATTTCAACAACTGTAGCAAAAGCAAAGGCACTTCAGATATTTGCTGAACCATTGCTTACAAAATCAAAAGATGATACAACTCACAATCGTAGAATTGTTTTCAGTTATTTAAAGAGCAAAACGGCTGTAACTGAGCTTTTTCGTGATATTTCACCAAAAATTGCTGATCGTCCTGGAGGTTACACAAGGATACTTAAAACTGGCAACAGGCTAGGAGATGATGCTGAGATGTGTATTATAGAATTGGTTGATTACAATGAAAATATGCTGGCAGCTAAGGAAGAAAAGAAGGCAGCATCAAGGCGTAGGAGATCCTCAAAAAAGAAAACAGAAAATACTTCAGCTGATTCTTCAGTAAAACCGTCAAAACGTAAATCTGAGAAATCTGAAGAAGTTGCTTCTGAACAAAAATTAGAAAATGAAGAATTAAGTTCTGAAAATTCAGAATCAACAGAAGAAACTGAGAAATAAGAATAATCTAATTTTCAAAATATAAAAAAGGGTTGATTTTATAAAATCAACCCTTTTTTATATTTATAATCTGATAAAATCTACGGTGTGTAAAGTGATGTGTTTAAGTAATGGTTTATATGTTCAACCAAAGCTTTTGCATGAATTGGCTTGACGATATAATCATCCATGCCAGCATCAATACATTTGCTTTTTTGTTCTTTGAACATATTAGAAGTAATAGCAAAAATTGGAGTTCTGTTTTTCCCATCTTCTATTTGTCTGATTTGTTGAGTTGTTTCAATTCCATCAAGTTCAGGCATATGGATGTCCATCAAAATGAGGTCGTATTTATTATTAATAAATTTATCTATAGCAGATAAACCGTTACTTGCAAAATCAATATCAAAATACCCTTCAAGATTGTATTGTAACAATAGGCGATTACCCGCATTGTCATCAACAACTAATATTTTTCTTTTATTAATCATATTTTTTAAGACGAAAATTCCAAATCCCTTTACAAAAATAAGGACAATATGTCAAAATGTAAATAGCTGTGATAATGTTTTTGTTTTTTTATATTTTAATTTTGTATCATATTATTAAAGATTTAAAATATGAGTGACGATAAGCAAGTAATTTTTTCAATGTATAAGGTCAACAAGACTTTTCCTCCACAGAAACAAGTGATTAAAGATATTTCATTATCATTCTTTTTGGGAGCCAAAATCGGTATTATAGGATTGAATGGTTCAGGGAAATCAACTCTTTTAAAAATAATAGCTGGAATAGATAAGTCTTTTCAAGGGGAATTAGTGTTTTCTCCTGGTTATACTATTGGTCTTCTTGAGCAAGACCCCTATCTGGATGATTCAAAAACAGTCCGGGAAATTGTACAAGAAGGTGTACAGGAAGTAATTGATGTTTTGGATGAATATAATGCTATAAATAAAAGCTATGAGCTTCCTGAAGTGTACGAAAATCCTGATAGAATGGAAAAGCTTTTTTCGCGGCAGGCTGAACTACAGGAAAAAATTGATCAGTATGATGCATGGAATATTGATAGTAAGCTTGAAAGGGCGATGGATGCATTGAGATGTCCTGATAGTGATGAAAAAATAAGGGTTTTATCTGGTGGTGAAAGAAGAAGGGTAGCTTTATGCAGGTTGCTTTTAAAAGAACCTGATATTTTGCTTTTAGACGAGCCTACGAATCACCTTGATGCAGAGTCTGTTCAATGGTTGGAAATGCATCTTCAACAATATAAAGGAACTGTTATATGTATAACTCATGACAGATATTTTCTTGATAATGTAGCAGGATGGATACTTGAATTGGACAGAGGTGAAGGAATACCTTGGAAAGGAAATTATTCTTCATGGTTGGAACAAAAATCAAAGAGGTTAGAACAAGAAGAAAAAGGGATATCTAAAAGAAGAAAGACTCTTGAACGAGAACTTGAATGGGTAAGGATGAGTCCCAAGGCCAGACATGCAAAATCCAAAGCCAGGTTGAGTGCATATGAATCTTTAATGAATGAAGATATTAAGGAAAGAGAACAAAAGCTGGAAATTTTCATACCAAATGGTCCTCGTCTCGGGAATAATGTTATAGAAGCCCATAATGTATCAAAATCTTTTGGTGAAAAGTTGCTTTTTGAAGATCTTGATTTTATACTTCCACCAAATGGTATAGTTGGCGTAATAGGACCAAACGGAGCAGGTAAAACAACATTGTTCAGGATGATAATGGAAATGATAAATCCGGACAAAGGCATATTTAATATTGGAGAAACTGTTGTTTTAGGATATGCTGATCAGTCACATTCTGAGATTAATCCGGAAAAAACAGTATATCAGGTAATTTCTGGGGGGCAAGAAGAAATCTCAATTGGAGGTAAATTATTAAATGCGAGAGCATATGTTTCAAAATTTAATTTTAGTGGATCTGATCAGGAAAAAAAATGCGGGATACTTTCAGGAGGAGAAAAGAATAGATTACATCTGGCACTGACCTTAAAATCAGGTGCTAATGTTTTGCTTTTGGATGAACCAACAAATGATATAGATGTAAACACCTTAAGAGCACTTGAAGAAGGATTGGAAAATTTTGCTGGTTGCGCTGTTGTTATTTCTCATGACAGGTGGTTTCTTGATAGAGTGGCAACACATATATTAGCTTTTGAAGGTGATTCTCAAGTCAAATTCTTCGAAGGTTCATTCTCCGAATACGAGGAAAATAAAAAGAAAAGAATAGGGGACATTACTCCTCATCGAATAAAATTTAAAAAATTATTGAAATGATTTTATAGTATAGCGTAACAAATTATTGTTTGTTTCAACAATGTATTTTATTTTAAGTCCTAATTATATATATTAGGACTTTGTTGTTTATTTATATTATTAAAATACAGCAATATAGGCCATAGGTTAAATATTGGTTATTTTCACGCAACCGATTGCATTAAGAAATGTAATTTTATTTACCTTTGTTTTTGAAAATTCAAAAAATAATCAATTTTTTAAAAATTTGTAGTATGTGTTATTTAGATGAGTTATTTAAACTTAAAGGTAAAGTTGCTGTTATTACAGGCGGAGGTGGTGTATTAGCTTCAGAAATAGGAAGCGGATTGTCAAAAGCTGGAGTAAAGATAGTATTTCTTGATATTAATTTAGAATCTGCTCAATGGGCAGCAAAAGCTATAGTTGATGACGGTGGGGATGCTATTGGTTTAAAGACTAATGTTTTAGATCTTGATTTACTAAAAGACACGAGGAAACTTATTTTAGAAAAATATGGAAAAATAGATATATTACTAAATGCTGCAGGGGGAAATATGCCTGGAGCAACCATATCTCCTGATAAAACAGTATTTGATCTGGATGTCAAAGATTTGGAAAAGGTAACGAATTTAAACTTTAATGGAACAGTCCTGCCTTCGATGGTGTTTGGTGAGGTAATGGCGAAACAAAGGTCAGGAAATATTATTAACTTTTCATCTATGGCTGCATTTCAATCTATTACAAGAGTAATTGGATATTCTGCTGCAAAGGCTGCGGTTTCTAATTTTACTTCATGGATGGCAATGGAATTAGCTATGAAATTTGGAGGTGGTTTGAGAGTAAATGCAATTGCACCAGGATTCTTCATTGGAAATCAAAACAGGGATTTGTTATTAAATTCAGACGGGTCCTTTACTGACAGAGGTAATAAAGTTATAAATAATACCCCTATGGGTAGATTTGGTGAAGCTCATGAGTTAGTAGGTGCAATATTATTTCTTGCAAGTGAATCTGCATCTTTTGTTACAGGTGTAGTTTTACCAATTGATGGAGGATTTAGTACATTTAGTGGAGTATAAAGATGAAATTCATTTATTCATGGCGTTGGTTTGGTCCTAATGACAGAATACAACTTTCAAGTATAAAACAAGCTGGTGCATCAGCAGTAGTTACAGCTTTACATCAGATACCGGTTGGAGATGTATGGGAAAAAGAAGATATTATTAAAAGAAAAAAAGTAATTGAAGATGCAGGTTTAGTATGGAATGTTGTTGAAAGTCTTCCAGTTAGTGAAGATATTAAAAGACAGACAGGTAATTATCTACAGCATATAGAGAATTATAAGATATCTATTGAAAATTTAGCAAAGTGTGGGATAAATGTTATTTGTTATAATTTTATGCCTGTACTTGATTGGTCAAGAACTAATCTTAAAGTGACTTTTTCAGATGGTAGTCAAACATCCGGATTTAAATTACATGCTTTCGCTGCATTTGATTTATTTATTTTACAAAGGGAGAATTCGCAAAAGGATTATCCGGTTGAAATAATCGAAAAAGCTAAAGAATATTTTAATAAACTCGATGTTGATGGGAAAAAGGCATTGAGGGAGACAATAATGTACGGGTTGCCTGGTTCTTTGGAAACATATTCTATGGATAAATTCAAAAATGCTTTATCTCTTTATAATGGTATTGACAGAAATAAACTAAAAACTCACTTAAATTTCTTTTTAAACGAGATCATACCTGTTGCCGAGGAGAATAATATTAAAATGGCAATACATCCTGATGATCCCCCATGGAATTTATTAGGATTACCACGAATTGTTAGTACAATTGATGATTTAAAAGAAATTGTTGGAATGAAAAAGTCCAAATCAAATGGAATCACTTTTTGCACAGGTTCTCTTGGAGTAGGATATTTTAATAATTTATCTGAGATTGCTGCAGAATTAGCACCCAATATCCATTTTATACATTTAAGAAATGTCGTGAGAGATAAAGATCTTAATTTTCAGGAAGAAACTTTTTTTGAGGGTGATGTCGACATGATTGAATTAGTAAAGATTTTAGTATCGGAAGGAAAAAAGATGGAAACTTTAACATGCGAGCCTTTCATTCTTCCTGTAAGACCGGATCATGGTCATCAAATGCTTGAAGATATTGGTAAAGATAATTATCCTGGATATAGTTTATATGGAAGAATGAAAAATCTTGCAGAAATAAAAGGTCTTACTCTTGCTGTTTTAAATCTACACGATTAGTAGTTAATTTATAAATCCAATACTATTAAACTTTTAAGTATTTTATTGAAGAGCTTACGAAAAATGAATATTCAAAAATGAATTTTTAATAATATTTCTATACGTTATAACTTACATTAAAGCCATTGAGATATATAATTCTTAATGGCTTTCTTATTTGTATACAATTAGTGCAGCAAAAGTAAACTGGCAATTAAAAAAAATTATTGATAATTTTATTTCTTTATCTTTAAGAAAGAAATGTATAGATTTATTTTAATTTTTGTTTGAAAAAGCAATGTAATATTTACACCTCATAATTGAATAAAATTGATAATTATTTTTCATTAGTTAAGTTTAAATTGATCCACTTTTGTGTAACGATATAAAATATTGAATGATTATTTTGTATTAAATAAGGTTTAAAAATGTTTATAATAAATTCTTAATTGAAAGCTATGGAAAGAATAAAACGCATTAAGTTTCTGAAAATCATTTTCCTCGTGATTTTATTTTCTTTAAGTGCCACTTTTGTTTCAGGACAAATTAAACTGCCGAATATTATAAGTTCGAATATGGTTATTCAAAGGGATATTAATGCAAACATTTGGGGAACAGCGAGTAGCAATGAAAAAATTTCAATTAGTTTCAGAGGAGAGATAATTAAAACAAAAGCGGATAAAACAGGTAAATGGAGTGTTAAAATTCCAACTGGTGAAGCTGGAGGACCTTTTGATTTAGTCATAGAAGGTAATAATACAATTACACTCAATAATATTATGGTTGGTGATGTTTGGGTTTGTTCAGGACAATCTAATATGGAGTGGCCTCTTAAGCAAGCAGCTAATGGAGATTATGAAGTTAAAAAGTCAAATTTTAAAAATATTCGTTTGTTTCAGGTTCAAAAGAATGTTTCAGTAGTTCCTTTAGATGATACCGGAAAAATTCAGTGGGAAGAATGCAATCCTAATACATCTGCTGATTTTTCTGCTGTAGGTTATTTCTTTGGTCGTAAACTACATACAGAAACAGGTGTGCCTATTGGATTGATAAACAGTAACTGGGGTGGTACTATAATTGAAACATGGACGAGTGAACCCGGATTGAAAAATGATGATTTAAGCCTAAAGTGGTTAGAAGGATTAAAAAACTATGACGCTAAAGAAATGGCTGAAAAACTCAAAACGATTTTCAAAAATTATCGTGAAGAATTAGAGAAAGTAGAACAGCCTGAATGGAAACATGAATATATAAATCCTGAATATGTTGATTCTGATTGGGAAGAAATAGAACTACCCGGATTGTGGGAGAGTAAACATGGATTTGAGTCTTTTGATGGAATAGTTTGGCACAGATATTCTTTTGAAATTCCCAAAACCTTTGATCTTAGTAAATCTGTAATTTCTTTAGGCATGATAGATGATACAGATGTAACATGGATAAATGGTAAGAGGGTTGGTGAAACTTTTAATCAGTATAA
This sequence comes from Prolixibacteraceae bacterium, assembly GCA_017998095.1. The sequence continues at coordinate 48,581 of JAGODU010000006.1, forward strand.
CTTTCCCAGGAAATATAACATTCCTTTAAATGTTCTAAAATATGGTAAAAATACTATTGTAGTCAGAGTAGAAGATTATGTTGGTGGTGGGGGTATTTATGGGTTAAAATCAAATTTAAATATTACTGATGGCTCAAATATAATTGATCTTTCTGGTGAATGGAAAATAAAAAAAGATCCGCTGCCTACACCACCAAATCCAGTGATTTTATCAGAATCAGCATTGCAGCCTAATCAATATCCAACTTTATTATACAATGGTATGATTAATCCTCTTATTAATTTTGGGATAAGAGGTGTTATTTGGTATCAGGGCGAATCTAATGCTGATGGTTTGAATCAGGCATTGCGTTATGAAAAACAATTAAAGTCTATGATACTTGATTGGAGAGGAAAATGGAAAAATGAAAAACTGTATTTCAATCAAGTTCAATTGGCCAATTATAGAGGAGAATCTCAATCAGCACAGAATAACGATATTTGGCCATTTTTAAGAGAAGCTCAATTTAAAGCATTAGAATTACCTAATACAGGTATGGCGTGTATTATGGATATAGGTGATCCAAATGATATTCATCCAAGAAATAAAGTAGATGTAGGTGAAAGATTAGCTTTAAATGTTTTAAGGGATATATTTGGTAAAATGATAGTTGCTCATGGGCCTAGAATCTCAGATGCAAGGTTTGAAGGAAACAGAGCTTTAATTACTTTTAATGAAGTCGGATCAGGATTAAAAAGCACAAATAAATATGGTTATATAAATGGATTCTCGGTTGCAGGTAAAGACAAAGTTTTCCATTTTGCTAAAGCTTCTTTTAGTTCAAACAATTCTGTAGTTGTTTTTTCTGATGAAGTTGAAAAAATTGAATCAGTAAGGTTCTTATGGGCTGATAATCCAGGAGAAATAAATTTATATAATTCCTCAGGATTACCTGCAGAACCATTCAGAACAGATAATTGGTAATTTTAAATATAAATGCAATGAAAAGGTTATTCTTGTTAATAGCAGTAATGATGACTAGTATCATTTTATCTGCTCAAAAATTTAGTGGTTTAGCTGAAACTCCTCCAATGGGTTGGAATAGTTGGAATATATATGCTTGCGACATTAACGAAACTTTGGTAAAAGAGGTAGCTAAGGCGATGGTGGATAGAGGATTAAAAGATGCAGGTTATGAGTATGTCGTAATTGATGATTGTTGGCATGGAGAAAGGGATAGTCTGGGATTTATAACAGCAGATCCAGTAAAGTTTCCCTCAGGAATTAAGGCTTTAGCTGATTACGTTCATTCTTTGGGCTTAAAGTTTGGTATTTATTCTGATGCCGGATGGAAAACTTGTGGAGGAAGACCTGGTAGTAGAGGTTATGAATTTCAGGATGCAATGAAGTATGCCGAGTGGGGAGTTGACTATTTAAAATATGATTGGTGCAATACTGAAGGATTAAAAGCGGAAGGAGCTTATTTAACTATGCGGGATGCTTTGTATAAAGCTGGACGTCCTATTCTTTTCAGTATGTGCGAATGGGGTGACAATAAACCATGGAAATGGGCAAAGGATATCGGTCATATGTGGAGAACAACCGGAGACATTTATGATGATTTTTATGGTGAATTGAATCATGGGACATGGTCATCCTGGGGAATTCTTAATATTTTGGATATGCAGGAAGGATTACGTGAATATGCCGGACCTGGTCACTGGAATGATCCGGATATGATGGAAGTGGGAAACGACATGACTATAAATGAAAGCAGAGCACATTTTTCAATGTGGTGTATGCTGGCTGCTCCATTAATAGCCGGAACGAGTATTCAGAATGCTTCAAAAGAAATAATATCAATTCTGACAAATAAAGAAGCTATTGCTATAAACCAAGATAAATTAGGAATACAAGGTTTTAAAGAATCCAGAATTGATAGTCTTGAAATATGGTATAAACCACTTATTAATGGAGATTGGGCTGTGTGTTTCTTGAATCGGGATGCTGTTGTAAAAAATATAGATTATAATTGGATTGAAAAGGATATCAATGATGATTTTGCTAAAAGAAAAACGAACTTTAAAGAAATAGCATATGATATACGTGATGTGTGGGCAAAGAAAGATTTAGGTAATACAAAGAGTTCATTAAAAGTAACTATTCCTTCCCATGACATACTTATGCTTAGACTGTCTGTCAAAAAATAATAGGGTTTTTAAGGTCTTGTCTTAAAGGGAAATATTTATAGTAAAGCTTTATTTATGTAAATAGCTAAGATTAATTAAAATAGAATAGTCATGAAACAATTATTAAAGTATTTTCTTTTTGTTATTTTAATGTCAGCTGGCTTTTTTTCAAAAGGAGCTGATATTTCTTTAAATTCTCTGGGATATTTACCCACAGATATTAAAATTGCAACTGTTTCTTCGAAATTTACTTCATTTAAAGTTTATGAATTGACAAGTGGGGAAATTGTGCTTAATGCTGCAACATCTGATTCTGTATATCAGAAAGATGTTAATCGTACTGTTCGCTTTGCTGATTTTTCAAAAATTACTAAAGAAGGGACATATTTTATACAGTTGTCAGATAGTATAAAGTCCTGCAATTTTCAAATATCAGGTAATGTCTATAATTCTGCTTTTATAACCTCAATGAGAGCTTTTTATTTATGGAGGTGTGGGATGGCTGTAGAAGGCACTCATAATGGAATATTTTATTCACACAATACCTGCCATCTTGAAGACGGCTGGCTTGATTCAATTGGGATCCCTAATAAAAGAATTGATGGAGCTGGAGGCTGGCACGATGCAGGTGATCATGGAAAATATGTTGTTAATGCAGGAATTACAGTAGGAATGATGTTTGTAGCATGGGAACAGTTTAATGACAAATTGAAAGATTTGAAATTAAACATACCTGAGACAGCATCTGGCTATCCTGACTATTTAAAAGAGTTGAAATGGGAAACTGATTGGTTGTTAAAAATGGCTTACCCTGATGGCACAGGAAGGATAAGCCATAAGTTGACCAGAACTAGTTTTGAAGGGTTCATAATGCCAGAGGACGATAAAGAAAAGAGATTTCTTACTGAATGGAGTTCCGGAGCAACAGCAGATTTTGTGGCAGTTATGGCTCAAGCCGCCCGTTATTTTAAACCCTATGATAAAGCTTATGCAAAGAAATGTCTGGATGCAGCTATATTAAGTTATAATTTTTTACAGAAAAACAGAGAAGACCATAAGTTTTCTCAAAGAGGATTCAGAACAGGGGGTTATCATTCATCGGATGAAGATGACAGACTTTGGGCTGCTGTTGAGTTGTGGGAAACAACAGGAAAGGACGTTTATTTGAAAGACTTTGAAATGAGACTCTCATCTATGAAAACTAAAGTTGATGAAGACTGGGATTGGGGTAATGTTAAGAACATGGCTTCGTTTACTTATGTTTTATCAATTAAAAAAGGTAGAAACGAAGATTTGTTGAATGAAGTAAAAAAACAAACTATTCAAATTGCTGAAAGCATTGTTTCCAAATCGAAGAAAGATATTTACTCAAGACCTTTAGGCGAGAAATATTATTGGGGCTGTAATGGTACTGTAGTAAGGCAAGTTTTTAATCTCCATGTGGCAAATAAAATTAATCCGGATATTAAATACAGAAATGCTTCACTTGATGCAATAAACCATGTTTTTGGAAGAAACTTTTACGGAAGATCTTATGTTACAGGATTAGGGTATTTACCACCAATGAACCCTCATGACAGAAGGTCGGGTGCGGATAATATTCCTGAACCATGGCCGGGTTATATTGTTGGAGGAGGCCAAAAAGCAACTGATTGGCAAGATGATTGGAAAAGTTATTCTACTAATGAAGTTGCAATTAATTGGCAGGCTGCTCTTGTATTTGCCCTTGCTGGATTTATAAATTATTAAGATTTTTATATTAAAAGGGCAGTTCAGTAAGAATTGCCCTTTTTATTGATCAATTGATTATTTATTTTCATATAAACTTCGTTTCTCAATTTTAAATAATCATCTGATATCATTGGATCAAAAAACTTTAATTCTACTATTTGAAAAGGACGCCACATTTGTCTAAAGAAATGAATTATTATAGGTTCACTGCTTTTCCACTTGTTTCCACTATTAAAGTAATTAATTACGCATGGTATAATTGGTACTCCTATTTCTGTTGCTATTTTAAAAGAACCTTTTTTGAAAGGTAAAGTGCCGGGTCCTTTATGTGTAGTACCTTCCGGGAATACAGTTACAGGAATTTTATTCTCAATTGACTTTTTAATATTCATCATAGTTTCATTCAAACTCCTGATGTCTTTTCTGTCTACAGTTATTAATTTGCAAATATCTAATATGACCCTCGTTATTGGCCAATTCATTATTTCTTTTTTTGCAACAAATGCAGATGAAGAATAAGTACCAATTAAGAGAACATCCAGATAGCTCTGATGATTGGGCATTAAAATATATTCTTTCATCTTAGGTATCTTATTCCTTTTTATAATAAAACCTAAAATCAAAAGAGAAATTTTACCCCATAACTTAATAATCCTGAACTTATAACTACCTTTTTTTTTGAATATCCATAGCTCAAAATGAGCAAATGGTAATAAAATAATAAAATTGAAAATTATCAGTACAAGACGTATTAAAGTGAGAGGTGATAATATAATCGCTAAAAGTTTATTTGCCCGAATCAAATTTAGATTTATTTTTTATGCGTTACTTTAATTAATTTACTTACATCATAACCTCTGTTTTTTGCTTTTTCGAGTAAAGACTTATAAACTTTATCATCCATTTCAGGTGTCCTGCTTAAAATCCAAAGGTAATTTGAAGAATTACTTCCAATGAGAACATATTGATAGTTTTCATCAAGTTCCAGAATATTATAAGGAGAGTAAAAGAAAAGGAAAAATGAAACTTTAAGATTTCTTGGTGTGTCAGGAGAAGTAAGTTTCGCCTTTCCAACCGCAGTTTTAAATTTTCCATCTAATCCATTCTTATAACCGGAATTAACAACTTTTATTTTTCCATTATCCATTAATGAATAATTTGCAGTTGCACCTTCAAGTCCTCTTTCAAAAGAATGATCAAATCGGGCAATTTCATACCAGGTTCCAAGGTATTTTTCTAACTTAAAATCAAAAGTTGATTTTATAGTCTGATCAGGAGATTTAGCGCTGATTACTAATGTGCTTAGCATTACTGTTGAAATTAAGGTTATTAAACGTTTCATATTTATTTTTTAATTTATTTAACTTAAGTTTCAACAATTTATTGATGAAAAGGTTTAATTATTTAATTGATAAAAAACGTGAAGCAAATTTATACCCCTCAATTTCAGCTTTTATAAAATTTAAAAGTTCTTCTTTTGATATAAGGGCATTTCTTAATAATGAATTAGCCATTCCATAAATTGCGGGTAATGTTGATCTTTTAATAAAATAATATCCATCCAGAAAATTATTTATTCCTCCTGAAATGATGAGATTGTTACAATAGTAAGAATTTTTAGCTGCTAGGTTATTTGTAATTTCTATCATTTCATTTGCATTATGACCGATTGAAGCTAAAGGCTTTAAATACTTGCTATATGCATTTTTATTTCTGTTAATTTCTATAGCAGGAAAGTTTGTTCCACCGTATGCTCCGTATTCTATACAGTCAACTTCAAGTTTAAGTAAAAGCTCTAAACTATCAGGACCAATACCCTGACCTACTTCTTTTATAATAATCTTGTATTCATGGTTTAAGTCCTCGATAAATTCTATTATTGTTTCTATTGGAGGTCTTTTAAATAAGTCACCCTCCGGTTGAAGCCATTCTTGTACAGGATTTACATGAATTATCAAGCCATCTGCTTGTAATTTTACTTTCACTAATTCATGAATCTTATCTAAGTTTTTTTTATCAATTAAGTCTTCTAACTGGGCAATTCCTATGTTTGCAAAAAAAGGAACATTGTCACCCAAAATTGGTCGCAGATTAAAGTCTTCAAAATATTTATTGCTTTTCAAAAGTGTCCTGCAAGAACCCAATCCTATTCCTAAACCAAACTCAGCAGCAGCTTCTGCTAAATAACGATTTATTCTGCCTGAGTCAGATGAGCCTCCTGTAATGCTTGAAATCCAAAGAGGATGATTCATCGTCTTTCCAAGAAATTTTACCTCTTCATTACCTGCCGGGTGGGCACTGAGCAATGGCTCATAATTAAAACGCGGATCAGGTGTTCCCGATGCTGGAATTGAAATTTCAGCTAGTTTTATATGATCAATTTTCCTCTTTACCATTAAAGGACTTATATTCTTTATTAATTATAATATAAAATTGTTCAGGATTTCAGTATTACACGTTCTCAAATAAACATTACTGCCCCTGGGTTGAATTAATAAATTATCTACTGCAATATTTTATCCTTCAATTAATAGGTGATATACAAAACCTTATTT
>JAGODU010000375.1 GCA_017998095.1 Prolixibacteraceae bacterium
ACACGGAAGAGTTTAAGAAAGTCCGTATGGAAGTTGCCAACCGTGAAAAGGCTGGACTTGTACCACCGGAAGTCGGCGGTCATGAAATAATCATTCGCGGCCAGATAGCGGATTACGTCCGCAAGATCGGCGTCAACTTTGACTTGCCACAGTCGTTATCACAAAAAATGGAAATCCAAATGGGTTATACCTTTCCTTCATCGGAAAGCAGAAACGTAGAACGAGCATTGAAAAATTGCAGAAAGATAGTGAATGAAAAAATAGACACGGGAAACGGTTCATCCACTTTTATTTTTAGTTAGCGAAAAGAGCACGGAATGAATGGGACTATTAGATATTGTGTGATGAAAAAGCGCAAAGGTCTGTTAAAAAGACAGCCGGTTTACACCCATTTATTTTTCATTCCGGTCGATCCTAAAAAGTATATGTATTTGGCGTTAATCGGAAAAGATGTTGACGACCAGGATAATACATACGCCGCTCAACTATTGGTCAAGCTGTCCGATGAAATCATGGAAAGTACTCTTGCTGGCGAATACGAATATTTTGGCAAGAAATTTATAGAGCTTGAAGCCTTAAAATGTAAATCATCCAGCCCTGCCCAAGGTAAATACGTCATCACCATTCCCAAAAAAGGCGCTTATATCAGATCAAATCTGGAGATCGAATACCAGGTTGAATACAGCACGACAGACAAGAGAATTTATCTCATAAAAGGGGACTTAAGCTTAGTGTCCGGCGATGTAACAGCTCAGGATTGAGATTCGTTGCGCTTTAAAAGGAGGTCTAGCCTAATGGCCAGTTACGGGGTTTATAAAGTGACCGATAAGAAATGCGCGACATGTTCTTTCTGGTCGGGTAAGCGGACTATCGTTTTTCGCGCCAATAAACCGTTCAACATTAATGCTGATGCAGGACATGCAGACTGTATTGCTCAGAAAGGTAAAAAAGCGACGGCGGCAACTACCTGTTTGAAGTGGCAGCAGTGGGAGAAGGTGTTTGTGTAAAGGAGGGTTTGTTAATGAAAAGCCAAAGCACCGGCAGAAAAATTTACTCAGATTATAAAAAAATAAAAAGCGAGGAAAAGCGTATTGGCAAAAAGTTTGAGGGAACAACAATAAATATAAGTTGTTGTAAATGCCATACACTGGGAGATCATAAGTTTAACCGATGGAGGAAAGGTTTTCTATTTGGTGGTGATAAAATATACATATGTTGTAATTGTGGCGCTGAAATTAAGCAGGATGGGACATCTGTCTGGTTGTAGATATTAATAAATTTCAATAAACTATAAGGGGGTAATTATGGACGAAGATGCTAAAACGACTGAGATATCAAAAAAAATGACGCAGCCTATTATGGACCTTATTACAAATTTTTTTCGGTCTAAGGTAGATGATTTTTCTAAAGATTCCGATAAACCATCTTCCTATGAAGCACAATCAATAGTAAATACATATGCGTTGAAGTGCTCAAGTGTATCAGGTGTCGCCGGACTTGTGCCTGGTCCCTTGGGAATGTTGTCGATTATACCCGACATTGTAATGGTTTTACGTTTACAGACAGAAATGCTTGCAAAGTTGTCCGTCGCTTACAATAAAGAGAAAATAGTAACAAAAGAGCTTGTCTTATTTATGTTATTTCAAGGTGTCGGAGCTGCTGGAATTTCTTTCGTGGCAGTCAAGGCAGGACAAGTAATTGTTAAAAGGGCAAGTACCCGTATTATTCAGAGAATGGTTGCCATGATGGGTGGCAGAATTTTACAAAGAGCAGTAGCTAGAACGGCTGCTCGATTCCTTCCAATAATTGGTGCTTCAGCAATGGCAATTTGGGTTGGTTATATGACAAGAAAAATTGGTAATACCGCAAAAGATTTGCTTTCAAAGGATATTATCATAAAAGGTGACGCTGACGAAGATAACATTCTGGATGCAATGGATGCAGTTGTCGGCGAGAATATTAAGCAAACAAATGATATCAGTACGCTACAGGAGATTAAAAAATTTAAAGCTTTAATAAAAGTAGCACAGGCCGATGGTTACATACATGATTATGAACGAAAATTATTCATGGACTCTATTAATAAATCTGATGTTGATCAGAGCATTAAAAATGAATTGATATCCGCCCTGTCGCCAGATAACGAGATTAAACTTGTCTTACCAAAGTTCAATACAGAGGATGAAAAAGTAACTTTTCTGATCCAGCTAATAGCAATAGCTAAAGTTGATGCCAATTTTAGCCAGAAGGAAAAGGATCTCATATTTGACATCGGCAAAAAATTAGATTTGGACGATGACGATATTATGGCTCTTCTGTAACTGAGCTCTTGATGAAATATTTTTCAGGACACTTTTTACAGCAAGATTGTTTTAGCCGGGATGTGGGTTTGTTGATTGAACAATACCAATCCCGGCTATTTATAAAGACATTTTGTTAATGTTTCCATTTCACTGGCTCGTGGTCGCAATCGAATTATTCTCCTTGTCATATTTAGCCAGTCTGAGCTTGATACCCTCGCGAATGAACTTGGACATGGTAGTCTTTTGCAGTCCGGCGATCATCTTCAGCCGTTGATAGGTATCGGGCTCGATCAGCAAATTTATTGATGTGTGCAATATTCTTTTTCTCATGGTTTATTGTCCTTGCTGAAATTGATTGTGGTTGTGCGTTGTCAACTTTTCCCGAATCGCATCCCTGATGTAATCCGAGATACCGATTTCCTCGTTGTCCGCGATGGTCTTCACCTGATCGAACATTTCTTCTGACAGCATCACTGAGACCGGCCGGGTATAGACTTTCTTCTTC
>JAGODU010000007.1 GCA_017998095.1 Prolixibacteraceae bacterium
ACTTGGAAAAGCAGCAGCAATATATTTTTTAACACCCTTAGGATTAGTAATACCCATGATAAGCATGTGCTCTGCAAGCCATCCTTCTCTTTTAGCCATATTTGAAGCTATACGAAGAGCAAGACATTTCTTGCCAAGAAGTGCGTTACCGCCGTAACCTGAGCCATATGACCAGATTTCATTAGTTTCAGGGAAATGTGAAATATATTTATCATCAATATTTGGAGCACATGGCCATTTTACATCTTTTTGTCCCGGTTCCAATGGAGCACCCACTGAATGAATACATGGAATGAAATCATCATTTCCAAGAACATCAAGAACTGCCTTGCCCATTCTTGTCATAATCTTCATGTTTACAACAACATAAGCTGAATCGGTAATTTCAATACCTATTTTAGCAATGTTTGATCCGAGTGGACCCATGCTGAAAGGAATAACGTACATAGTACGACCTTTCATACAACCCTTATATTTTTCAAGCATTTCTGCCTTCATTGCTGCAGGAGCTTTCCAGTTATTTGTCGGTCCTGCATCTTCTGGCTTTTCAGAACAGATAAAAGTGCGGTTTTCAACACGTGCAACATCACTTGGATCACTGTTAAAGCTATAAGAACCCGGTTGTTTTTTATCATTCAACTTAACAGCAGCACCTGATTTCACCATTCCATCAAGTAACTTCTGATTCTCTTCTTCAGATCCATCACACCAATGAATACTGTTGGGCTGGCATATGTCTGCCCATTCTTTAACCCATGCTAAAAGCTTTTGGTTGTTTGTCATCATTAATAAAATTTAAAATTATAAATCGTTTTAAATAACTCCTTAATTTTGTTTGAATTAACAGTATTTGATTAATCATTTCTCCATTTTCCAAACCCTACAAATATAATCAGTAATCTGATTTTGTCGTTTTGACCATTAACTCTTAAATGTTTTGTTCACATATTATTAATACAAGAACAATTCAATAAACAGATAAGAAATCATCTTGGTTCATTTTATCAAATTTTTAACAAAAAAGCATTTATCAAGCATATGAAAATCAAGTATTAATGAACCAATACATTACGTTATCTGACCTTTCTGAAATAATCATCAATGCACCAAATCCTTAACCGTACCTCATTCGTACCTCATTCGACCCAAACACCATAAGGAGGTCAAGCTTATGGTATTTGGGTCGAATGAGGTACGATTAAGGTGTATGTTTGTGCTTACCTTTTTATCCATTGTCTTACCCTAAAATTGTTACTCTGTTTTTTTAAATTTCCCCAGATATAGTATAAGTTAAAATTCATGTCTTTGGATTTGGATAGAAAAAATCAAATAATAATCTTCTCCCATCTAAAATTTAGTACTTAAAAACAATAATTTCTCAATATTTTTTCTTATTATAGGGATTAATAAAAAAAGTGGTGATGGTTGGCAAAAAGTATCAAATAATATTTTTAGACGACAGTAATGTTGACGCTGAAATTGTAAAAAATAAACTCGAATCAGATATGGATCTCGATTTTAATTTTACACATGTTGCTTCCAGGGATGACTTTATTGCCTGCATTGACTTTTTAAAACCTGACTTAATTCTATCTGATTATTACCTTGAAAATTATACAGGGAAAGATGCTCTGCATGATGTTAAAAAAACCGGGACATTGATTCCATTCATTTTTTTATCTGGATTAATTAGTGAAGAAGAAGCAATAAATCTTATCAAGGAAGGTGCCTGGGATTATGTGTTTAAACACAATATCAACAGACTTCCGCTTGCAGTCACTGCTGCCTTGAAATTGAAAGAAGAAATATCCAAAGTAAAGAAAGCTGAAACGGAGGTTAATCTGCTCAAAGAAAATATTGACTTTCACCTGAAAATATTATATAATGCTATTGATCAAATGCCTGTTTCTGTTGTTATTACAGATAAAAAAGGGATAATTCAATATGTAAATCCCAAGTTCGAAGAGACGACTGGATATATATCGGGAGAAGCAATCGGCAAAAGCTCTGGAATAGTTAAATCAAATAAACAAAGTAAAGATTTTTATTTAAATCTTTGGAGTACAATCTTATCTGGCAAAGATTGGAAAGGTGAAATAATAAACAGGAAGAAGGATGGAAATCTTTTCTGGGAAGAAGTTTCAATCAGCCCCATTTTCGATGACAATAATAAGATTGCCCATTTTGTTGCCATTAAAAGTGAAGTGACTCAAAAAAAGGAGCAGGAAAAAACACTAAAGGAAAGTGAAAATCTTTACAGGACAATATTCAACAATGCAAGTCACGCTGCGGCTATATTCAATTCTGAAAACATTATTGAAATCGTTAATCCAAAGTTTGAACTTATTTCAGGATATTCAAAAGTTGAAGTAGAAGGTAAAATGGAATGGACGTCCATTATTCACCGGGAAGATCTTCAAATGATGATTGATTTCAACACGCGAAGAAAAGCAGGAGACACAACTGTTCCTCAGGAATATGAATTCAGATTGGTAACGAAAATGGGAGAAATTAGAACTGTTCAATTGTCTGTTGAAATAATTCCCGGGACAAAAAACACTTTAACTTCATTTATTGATATAACTGAAAATAAAATTGCAGAAAAAGAACTTAAAGAAAGCAAGGAGAAATTTCAGGGATTAGTTGAAGATTTGAATGACGTAATTTTCGAGATGGATATTACTGGTAAAATCAGATACATCAGTCCATCAACAACTCACATAACCGGATATAAATTCGATCACTATACTGATCGTTGTTTTCTTGATTGTGTATATTCCGAAGATCTGCCTCAATTTAATGAATGGTTTAAAAAGCTGATTGAGGAAAACAGCACTGCTCCGATTACATATAGAGTAAGAAATTCAGCTAACAAATTTATATGGATGAGAGCTTCAGCGAGATTAATATCAAAAAACAATGAAATAGTTGGAATTAAAGGTGTTGCTGTTGAAGTTAATTCTTTAAAGAAGATTGAAGAAGAACTAATTAAAGCAAAAGAAAAAGCAGAAGAGAGTGACAGATTAAAATCTTCATTTTTAGCGAATATGAGTCATGAAATCAGGACTCCCCTGAATGGAATAATTGGTTTTTCTGAAATGATTACAGAACCGGGAATTTCTGAAGAAGAAAGAGAACTTTATCTTTCAATAATTACAGAAAGCAGTCAGCAATTACTTCACATAGTAAATGATGTCCTTGATTTATCGAAGTTGGAAACCGGTCAAATGTCAATTAATAATGAAACATTTGATCTTACCAGATTACTTCAGGAAATTATTTCGTTCTATACGCCAAAAGCAGAAAAAAAGCCTATTGCCCTCATTCTTGAGAAGGACATAAATTATCCTGACATTCAATTTACCGGGGACAGATATCAACTTTACAGAGCTTTTTCAAATCTTGTTGATAATGCTGTGAAATTTACTTCAAAAGGATATGTAAAGATTGGATATATAATTAAAAATAATAAAATCAAGTTTTTCATTAAAGATACAGGGATAGGCATAAAGCCTGAAAAGATAAATGTCATTTTCGAAAGGTTCAGACAAGGTGAAGATACTCTTACAAAAGAATATGGAGGAACAGGATTAGGGCTTGCCCTCAGTAAAACAATGATTGAAAGAATGGGGGGTGTTATTGAAGTTGAAAGTGTTCCCGGAGAAGGCTCTACTTTCAGATTTTCTTTACCCTTCAAGAGGAATATATAATCTTCCTTGCCAGGTATTTCTTTCTTTCAGCCTTTTTTCAACTTTTGCAACAAATTCAAAGTTTTTAAGACCCCAGCCGGGTGCTATTAAAAATCCTGAAGGAGTATAGCTTACAAATCTTTCAACAATTACGGAGGGGTTCAGAAGTTCAAGATAATCAATCATCAGTTCAACATATTCATCAACATCATTAAAAATATTAAATGACTGAGGATTATCACGATATTGTTTTTCCATAACAGTCCCACGATGAATTTGTAATTGATGAATCTTTATATTTTCAACAGGCAATTGAGAAAGGATAACCGGCTGCTTAAGAATAGTTTCCCTATCCTCTCCGGGTAAACCTGCAATCATGTGTATGCAGTTATGTATTTTTCTTTCAGCCAAATTAAGAATTGCAGCTTTTGATTCTGCAAAAGTATGCCCGCGATTGATATCTCTAAGTGTGTCATCTTCACATGATTCAACACCTAGTTCTACCATAAGATAATGTTTTTCAGAAATAGTCTGAAGATAATCAAGAATATCAACTGACAGGCAATCTGGACGGGTAGCTAAAACGACACCAACAATTTCAGGGTTACAGATAGCAATTTCAATAATTTCCTTTATTTTTTCAATTGGGGCATAAGTATTTGTATATGCCTGAAAATAAGCAATAAACTTAATAGCTGAATATTTCTTTGAAAAAAAGGCAATTCCTTCATTAAGTTGCTTTTCAATACTGTTTCCAAGGTTGCAATAATCAGGTTTGAAAGTTTTATTATTACAGTAGGTACAACCTCCTAATCCCTTAGTTCCATCACGGTTTGGACAAGTGAAGCCTGCGTCAAGAGAAACTTTTTGTACTCTTCCGGAAAACAACTTCCGAAAGTAAGTTGAAAAGTCATTATATCTTTTTAAATGGCCCCAACTATATGGAAAATCAGTATTTTGCATGGATATAAAAATAGTTAAAGAAAGGTTAAAATTTAAATTTTAATAATTTTTCAAAGGAATATATTACTTTTGATTTTATAATATGATGAAGTTTTTTACTTTTAGAGTATTAGAAAAAAACTTAATATGCTTAGTGAAAAAGATATTGAACAATTAGAATTACAAGGGCTTACAGTAGAAGAATTAGAAATACAGCTAAACCATTTCAGGCATGGCTTCTCCCCAATCAAGCTCATAAGCCCTGCAACTGAAGATAACGGCATCAAGGTTTTGTCAGAGGAAGAAGAAGATCGTTTGGTTTCTGTATTTGAAAATTCATTATCAACTGGTCTTGTTGCATTAAAGTTTGTTCCTTCATCAGGAGCAGCAAGCAGAATGTTTAAGAATTTATTTTTATTTCTTGAAAAGGCAACTACTGAAGAAGAAGCTGAAAGAATAGCAGAAGAAGATGAATTCATGAAGCAGTTTTTCACTGGCATTGAGAAATTTGCATTCTACGAAAGCTTATTAAAAATTACAGGTAACGACACTAACAAAATAGGGTTAGTAAAAGCCTTGCTTAATCCTGATGGATTGAACTACGGACAATTACCAAAAGGACAACTTGCATTTCATAAATATCAAAAAAACACTCGTACACCATTTGAAGAACATTTAGTTGAAACCGCATCATATTGTGCAGGATCAAACGGATTGTCGAGGGTTCATTTTACCGTTTCACCTGAGCATCAGGAAAAGTTTGAACAACTTTATTCAAAGATAAAAGTAGAATATCAAAAAAGGTTCGGGGTTCAGTTTGAAGTTACATTTTCACACCAACACAAATCTACCGATACAATTGCAGTAGATCATGATAATGAGCCTTTCAGGGATGAAGCAGGAAAGCTGATATTCAGACCGGGCGGACATGGAGCGTTATTAAAAAACCTTAATGAATTGGATTCAGATGTCATTTTCATAAAAAACATTGACAATGTTGTTCCTGATTACCTTAAAGCAGAAACCAAAAGATATAAGAAAATTTTGGCAGGCCTACTTGTCACAGTGAGGAATAAAACATATACATTCCTTGAAAAACTAGATAAGGCAGGTGCTTCAGAAAACAACGAGCTCTTAAAATCCATTGATTTATTTTTAAGGAAAGAGTTATTCATTCATTTTGATAATAATTTCATAACCAACGAAGATAAGATTGAGTTCTTCAGAAAAAAACTAAATCGCCCTATCAGAATATGCGGTATGGTTAAAAATGAAGGAGAACCGGGAGGAGGACCATTTTTCGCTGTAAATCACGATAAAACTATTTCTCTTCAGATTGTTGAAAAAGATCAGATAGATTTGAACAATGATGCTCAATTTGATATACTAAGCCGGTCGACACATTTTAATCCGGTAGATATCATTTGCAGTTTCAAAGATTATAAGGGAAAGAAATTCGATTTAATGGAATTCGTAGACCATGAAACAGGATTTATTTCATCAAAATCGTCAGGAGGAAAGGAATTAAAAGCCCTTGAACTTCCGGGATTATGGAATGGATCAATGTCGGACTGGAATACTATCTTTGTCGAAGTTCCATCGATAACTTTTAATCCGGTCAAAACAATAAATGACCTATTAAGAACTGAACACCAGTAATTAATGCTGGAGTATAATAATTTATGAATAAAGAAGCTTTTAATTTTCACGAAGACGAAGAATTAATAGACGCAGTACATCGTTATGAGGAAATGACAAGAAATGGTGTAATAGGCTATTTCGATGTATTTGAATTTGAACATATTATAGATAATTTTGCATCTCTGGGGCAATTTTCACTTGCTCTTGATGTTGCCAATAGAGCTTTAGAACAACATCCAACATCATTTTCAATATTATTTAAGAAAGCTCATATCTTTTTAAATACTGGAGATATTTCACAAGCTTTATCCATAACAGAAAATTTGCTTTATATCGAGGATACTAACCATGAACTATATGTCCTCAGAGGGTCATGCTATTTAATAGTAGGAGAAAAAGAAAAAGCAAATAAAAATTTCAACAATGCTTTAAAATATTCTTTTGAAAATAAGGATGAAACTCTTTATAATATTGGGTATGTTTATGAAAAATGCGACTATATAAATAAGGCCATTTCGTATTTCAATGAAGCTTTAATTTATAATTCTCAAAATGAAGTTGTTCTATATGAACTGGCTTATTGCTATGACAAGATAAATGAAAATTATAAAAGTCTGGAATGCTATAACAGATATCTTGATATAGATCCATTTTCTGACACTGCTTGGTTTAATGTTGGTATTGTATACAATAATCTCAACGAACACCGGAAGGCAATCAAAGCATATCAATATGCATTGGCTATAAACGAAGATTTTCCGAGCGCTATTTACAATATTGCAAATTCATATCTTTCAATTAAAAAATACGATAAGGCAATAGAGTACTTATTGAATTATCTTGAGCATGATGAGTCGAGTGACGAAGCTTATATAATGATGGTGGAATGCTATTACCATAAAAGAGAGTATAATGAAGCCCTTTTAAATTGTCAGAAAGCATTAGACCTCAATCCTAAAAATGATAAGGCATGGTATCTTCTGGGATTAGTTTCAAAGATGAAGAAGAATTTTTTCAAGACATTGGAATGCTTTAATACTGCTTTAAAACTTGATCCTAAAAATTTAGACTATATTTATTCTCATGCGAAAATATGCTCAAGACTTAATTATATAAATGATTCTATCAGTTCATATGAATCCCTTTGTGAATTAATGCCTTTTAATCCAAAATACTGGCTTAAATTTGCTAAATTCCTAAATGATAAAGGATTAAAGAGTGTTGCAATTGAAAAACTTGAAGAATCTCTTCTCTTTGTTTCTGATAATCCAATGATTTTATACCGATTAGCAGCTTACCATCTTGAATCTTCAAATAACAATGTGGCTTTAAAAATTCTAGATGAAGCACTTTCTATTGATTTCGACCGGCATAAATTCTTTTACAGGTCTTTCCCTGAAGCCATTTTAAACAGGTCTGTTAAAAAATTAATCACTAAATACAAGAACAAAAAAGATCGTGAAGTGAAACCAATTTTTTAAAATTAATTTAACTGCGAAAAAATATATGAAAACATTCGGATTGATTGGTTATCCTCTGGGACATTCATTTTCAAAGAAATTCTTTACTGAAAAATTTGAAAAAGATGGCCTTACTGATTATCAGTATCTGAATTTTGAAATAGATACGATTGAAAAATTTCCTGAAATCCTCCAATCAGAATTTAATATCTGTGGGTTAAACTGCACAATTCCTTACAAACAACAAGTAATGAATTATCTGAGTGAAATAGATGAAGAAGCAGCAATTGTAGGTGCAGTAAATACAATAAAAGTAATAAATACTCCATCAGGAATAAAGTTAAAAGGGTATAATACAGATGTAATTGGTTTCGAAAGATCAATAAAGCCTATGCTTAATGAAAAGCATAACAGTGCTTTGATTTGCGGAACCGGAGGAGCTTCAAAAGCAATTAAATTTATCTTAGAAAAACTTGGAATTAGATACTTATCAGCATCTATTGAGGCAGAATTGTTTGATAACGAAATAAGATATTCAGACATTGGCAGGAAGCTTATTGAAGAAAGTCTGGTTATAATCAATGCAACCCCACTTGGAACGTTTCCTAGAACAAACAATTGCCCCGATATACCATATGAACACATTACCAAAGATCATGTCTTGTTCGACCTCGTTTACAACCCTGAGGTCACGCTCTTTATGAAGAAAGGAATTGAAAAAGGAGCAAATACAAAAAACGGCCTTGAAATGTTACATGGTCAGGCGATTGCAGCCTGGGAAATCTGGAACATATAATTATCATACTATCATTGATTTAATATATTTCACCGATAAATATTGTTAACTCACCAATTGTATCTCATCTGATATACTAATTCTTCTCATCTTTGATTAAAAAATAAAAGTTATGAGAACAGAATTAGAAAAATATTGCTTTAACTGCGGAAGTGTAATTGATTCCAGAGCAGTAATTTGTCCAAAATGCGGAGTACCTCAACCTGATGTCCCGAAAAACAATCAATTGAATTACCGTTGGTTAACTGCATTCTTGCTTTCACTTTTACTAGGGTATTTTGGAATACACAGATTTTACCTTGGTAGAGTAGGAACAGGAATTTTAATGCTCATTACCTTTGGAGGCCTTGGAATTTGGTATCTAATTGACCTTATCCTTGTAGTAACAGGCGGATTGAAAGATGGTAACGGCAATTACGTAAAGCCACAACTCGAATAAACCCAATATTACCTGAGTTGAAAGTCTCCTGAACTTAGAGTTCAGGGGACTTTTTTTTATATATTCGTTTAAGTTTCATTTTAATAACTATTATTTGTAATAGTATACTATTTAAATTGTAACTGAAAAATATTTCTGATTTTGCAATAATGACCAGTAACATTATTGATGAAACAATAAGCCAATCAGATTTTGGAGATATAACTTTTAAACAACTTGATTTTCTAAGGACAATAATGCGTGATCACAGCATCAGTTCAAAAAAATATAATAATAAGTACATGGAAAAATTCGTTCAATCAGGCTACAAACTTTTCCCTACATTAAAATGCACTCAAATTTTTTCAGAATGAATATTTTAATATTTTTAATCCCATAATCTAACACCTTTAAATATGAATAAACAATTAACTGCATTATCTATCCTAATTTTTTCTGTATTTCTAATTATTAATACAGGTTGCAGAAAAAAAGTTAATCCGAATCAAGATAATTTATCAAAAGTTGAATCGGTAAGTGATTCAGCAAATTTTAATTATTCCGGCATTAAAGAACAAATAAAAATTTTAGCTAAGAAGCTTAATGAACCAAAAGATATAACTTTATTATTAAACGAAGCCGGAGCTTCATATATCGCCGATATCACTCTTCCTGTTGAATATCTTGACAAACCTATTTCAAACGATAAAATGAGCTTTTACTGGGGTATGTATATTTTTGATATGCTTTATGCCAAAACCTATAACAGAGAAGACCAGTTTCTTAAATTAAGAGAGAATGAAAATAAACTTAAAATGAATCTCGGCCTTTCAGGAGAGCTGAATGAAATTGAAAAATACAACGAAAGAATTAAAATCAATAAAGACAATAGCGATTCAGTGAATACTATTATAGAAGAAGCATCTGAAGTCTGGTTTAAACAAATGGCAGATAACCATACTAATACTTTGATTTACTCTATTGTCGGAAACAATGTTGAAGCTTTATATATTTTAACTCAGCTCACTTTACTTGCTTCTGATAACTCAAAGCTTTTAACTATTGTAAATGAACAGCATTCTCAGATTAACACATTATTTTCTTTAATTGAAATAATAAAGGATGATGTCAACATAAAAACATTATACGATGATTTAAATAAGGTCTCGGACATATTTAAAAACAATCCTTCTATTACTGTAAAAGAGTTAAATGAGATTGCTCCTAAGATAGAAATCATAAGAAATAAAATCCTGAATTGAAAATAAAAAAGAGGAGATTAATTTCTCCTCTTTTTTTGTTATAATGAAATTATCAAATAATTTCTGAATGGTATTCTTGTAGGGACTTAACCTCATATGCTCCTTTTTGCCTGTCTATAATTCCTTTGGCAGAAGCCAAAGCTGCAGAAGTAGTAGTAATGTAAGGTATCTTATATTTTATTGCTGCTTTCCTGATATAAGAATCATCATATTCACTTTGCTTACCTGCAGGAGTATTTATTACAAGATTTATATCTCCGTTTTTAATCGCATCAATGATATTTGGACGTCCTTCATGAACTTTAAGTACTCTTTCAGATGGGATACCATTATCAGCAAGAAATTTCTGAGTACCTCCTGTTGTCATGATTTTAAAATCCATCTCGATGAATTTACTTGCTGTCTCGATTATTTTAGCTTTATCTCTGTCAGCTATTGTAATAAGTACAGTTCCTTTAACCGGCAATGAAGTCTGAGTTGCTTCCTGCGATTTAAAGAATGCCATTCCATAGCTGCCCGAAAGTCCTAACACTTCACCGGTTGATCTCATTTCAGGTCCAAGAAGAGGATCTACATTTGGGAACATATTAAATGGGAAAACTGCTTCTTTTACTCCAAAATGGTTTATCTTCTTGTGAGTAAGATTAAATTCAGAAAGCTTTTGTCCCAGTAATATTTGGGTTGCAATCTTAGCCATTGAAATATTGCATACTTTTGAAACCAAAGGTACTGTTCGGGATGCTCTTGGGTTTGCTTCAAGAATATATACAACATCATCAAAGATAGCATACTGAATATTCATTAGCCCTACTACCTTAAGCTCAATAGCTATTCGCCTGGTATATTCTTTTATCGTTTCAATATGTTTTTCAGGAATAATTACCGGAGGAATGACGCATGCCGAGTCTCCTGAATGTATTCCTGCATATTCAATGTGTTGCATCACAACTGGCACGAAAGCATCAGTTCCGTCAGATATTGCATCAGCCTCTGTTTCGATAGCATCTTCCAAAAATTTATCAATAAGAAGTGGTCTATCGGGTGTTACGCCGACTGCAGTATTTACATATTGCTCAAGCATTGACTCATCGTTAACAATTCTCATTGCTCTTCCCCCAAGAACATAAGAAGGTCGTACCATCAAAGGATAGCCAATCCTGTCAGCAATTTTCAATGCTTCCTCAAGTGTGCTTGCCATACCTGATTCCGGCTGAGGGATTCCAAGCTTTTCCATAACGTGCCTGAACCTGTCTCTGTCTTCAGCAAGATCAATAGTTTCAGGTGTTGTTCCAAGAATCTTTACACCCGCCGCTGAAAGTTCATCAGCAAGATTCAATGGTGTTTGTCCTCCAAATTGAACAATTACACCTTCCGGCTTTTCTTTTTCATAAATGCTTAGAACATCTTCGGCTGTTAAAGGTTCAAAATAAAGCCTGTTTGAAGTATCATAATCAGTTGAAACAGTTTCAGGATTACAATTAACCATTATTGCTTCATATCCTGCTTTTTTAATAGCAAAAGCAGCATGTACGCAACAATAGTCGAACTCTATTCCCTGCCCTATTCTGTTTGGTCCTCCTCCAAGTACCATTATTTTTTTACCATTACTAACTTCAACTTTATCTTTACAATTGTATGAAGAAAAATAATATGCAGCATTTTCAACTCCGCTTACCGGAACTGGTTCCCATGCTTCATTTAAACCAATTGATTTTCTTTTTTCTCTTATTCCTTTTTCAGGTATTTCTAAAAGCTTAGCAAGATATTTATCGGCAAAACCATCCTTTTTAGCTTGAATAAGAAGATCATCAGGCAAAATGTTTCCTTTGAATGTCAAAATCTTTTCTTCCAGCTCAACTAATTGCTTCATCATTTCAAGGAACCAGATCTTAATGTGTGTTCTTGCATTAAGCTCCTGCAGATCTGCTCCTTTTCTTATTGCTTCATAAAGAATAAACTGCCTTTCACTTGAAGGCTGATTAAGCATTGTGAGAAGCTCAGATAGTGTTCTTTTGTTGAAATCTTTAGCAAATCCAAGACCATATCTTCCAATTTCTAAAGATCTGATAGCTTTCTGGAATGCTTCCTTATAATTTTTGCCAATACTCATTACTTCACCAACTGCCTGCATCTGTGTTCCGAGCTTGTCTTCCAGACCATCAAACTTCTCAAATGCCCAGCGGGCAAACTTTACAACTACATAATCTCCCCATGGAGTATACTTGTCTAAAGTTCCGCACCTCCAGTAAGGTATCTCATCAAGTGTTAAACCTCCTGCAAGCAAAGCTGATACAAGTGCAATTGGAAAACCGGTAGCCTTTGAAGCTAAAGCAGATGATCGTGAAGTCCGGGGATTGATTTCTATTACTACTATTCTTCCGGTCTTAGGATTATGAGCAAATTGAACATTAGTTCCACCAATTACTTCAATCGCTTCAACAATATCATATGCATGTTTCTGTAATCTGTCTTGTGTTTCTTGTGAAATTGTAAGCATAGGAGCAGTACAATATGAATCGCCCGTATGAACGCCCATGGCATCAACATTTTCAATGAAGCAAACAGTAATCATGTGATTTTTGGAATCTCGGACAACTTCAAGTTCTAATTCTTCCCATCCTAAAACAGATTCTTCAATAAGCACCTGATTTACGATACTGGCTGAAAGTCCTCTGCTGGCAATTGTTCTTAATTCTTCTACATTATAAACAAGTCCTCCACCTGTTCCTCCCATAGTATAAGCAGGGCGTATTACAACCGGATATCCAAGTTCTGCAGCTACCTTTTCAGCATCTTCAACTGTATTGACAGCTGTACTCTTAGGCATGTCAACACCCAGTTTTTTCATTGTTTCTTTAAATGCAATCCTGTCTTCACCTCTTTCAATTGCATCAATATTTACACCAATAACTTTTACTCCATATTGATCCAAAACACCCTTTCTTGCAAGCATCAAAGATAAGTTAAGTGCTGTCTGTCCTCCTAAATTGGGCAATAATGCATCTGGCCTTTCTTTTTTGATTATCTCAATCAGAGCATATTCATTTAATGGTTCAATATATGTAATATCTGCCATTTCCGGATCAGTCATAATAGTAGCCGGGTTTGAATTTACAAGGACTATTTTATATCCTAATGAACGTAATGCTTTGCATGCCTGAGTACCTGAATAATCAAATTCACATGCCTGTCCAATGATAATCGGACCGGATCCTATTATCAAAACTTTATTGATGTCTTCTCGTTTTGCCATACTGAAATGTTGATTTTTATTTTTTAAGTTTTCATGGTCTAAAAATAAAAATTTATAACCAATTGAAGAATCTTGATTAGTATGTATTTTAATCATTTAAAAATAAAAAAGGCAGATAATATAATCTGCCTCTAATAAACCATAAAAACCTAAACATTACAAAACCTGAAATGCTCCATATCCACAATACTTAGCACACTTTCCACATTTAGTGCACTTTTCTGCATCTATTTCCGGAGCTGAAAAAAAAGTTCTTTGTTGAATTGCCCCGGCAGGACAAATTCTTACAACCGGACAAGGATGATTTTTTGGACACCTGTCCTCATATACCTTTATATCTTTCATCAAATATTTAAATATTCTTTATTAACCTTTTAATTTGTCTTTGATTTTACTATCTGTTCAATTTGGTCAGCTTGAATAACTCCTACTCCCTGCCATTTAATTTCTCCATTCTGAAATAGCATTAACGTTGGAATACTTCTGATTCCATATTTCATTGCAGCTTCACGGTTATTATCAACATTGACCTTTAAAATTTTTACATTCCCCTGCAAATTACCGGCTACTTTCTCAAGAATTGGTGCCATCATTCTGCAAGGAGCACACCAATCTGCATAAAAATCAACTAGTACTGGCGTTTTTCCGCTTATCAATTCATTAAATTTGTTCATATTATCAGCGTTTAAAATATTACTTGCATTTTCTTTTCCTTCTGTACCTTTTTCATTATTTGAAGCACAACTGTAATTGACAGATATTGCTGCCAGCATCACAATCACTAACATTTTTATTTTCATATTCATCCCTGATTTATTGGTTTTTCCTTATTTTTTTTCACAGGCGCAGAGCTTCCTAAAAGTATACCCATGAACATACCATAGATTGTTGAATTTAACCACTTTGAAGTAATCGGACAACTACCGGATGTACATCCAATAAACCTCCAATACAGGAGTCCGGCAATGCCTCCCAGTATAGCTCCGATAATATAATACCTGTATTTTGATATAAAGTTTTGCATTTCATTTATATTAATTACAATGCAAAAAAAACTGAAATGGAATTATTTTACGGTAACAAATGTCACACAAGCGGTGAGTAATCAATTTTATTTCTCGACAATACTATCATACCTGATTTTTCGAGCTGTTTCAATAATCTGGAAATGACTTCTCGTGAAGTTGTAAGACTATTTGCAATTTCCAGATGAGTCCCATAGAAAATGGTTTCTCCTTTAACTTTATATCTATTTTGAAAGAAATTTATAAGCCTCTCATCCATTTTTTTAAAAGCAATATTATCTATTGTAGTAAGAAGCTCATCAAATCTACTTCTATATGAATACATTACAAATTCTTTCCATGTAATATACTCATTCATCCATTTTTCGAGAAATTCTACTGAAATTCTGATAACTTCAGTATCTTCCTCAGCATATGCACTAATATTGCTTTGCATTCTCCCCATACAGCAAGTCAAAGCCATTGCACAAACCTGTCCGGGATTAAGATAGTACAACAATGCTTCATGTCCTTCATTATCATTACGACATACTTTAACTGTCCCTTCAAGGATCACCGGAAAGCTCCTGATATACTTCCCCTCTTTCATCAATTCTTCTCCTTCTTCAACAGTTATCCATTCTCCTGAAGATGATATTTCTTCAATCAATCCCTTTTCAAAAAAAGGAAAACGCTTTTTTATTATATCAGGAGAAATAGGTATATCGTGAATTTCCATATTATTACAAGCCCAATTTTGCTTTTATTTTAGGAGGAACAGCATTCTTATGTATCATGAAATCTATTGTCTTAAGGGCAACATAAGATTTAGAAGCATAAAAGTATCCCTCATAAATGTTGTAGTTTCCCCATGAGTTTTTTACTTTATAATACTCTGTTCCGTTCTGATCTTTTGCCATCCCTATAATATGCATTCCATGATCATCAGTCGATAAGTGATTGTCAAAATCTGTTTGCTTCATCTCCTGAGTAATTACTTTTTCCTTACCCGGTTTATCCAGCTTATACAATTCTTCATCCTTTTTTTCTTTGCTCATTCCCTGCCAACGTACAAGATCACTTTCTGTTAAGTCTTCAACATTTATATCAGGTATTACAGCAATACCCTTTGTCTTTGTTGCAAAACCTTTATCTGAAACATCTGCGCCCCAGGCTACTGTATATCCGCTTATTAAAGCATAATCAATTATTTCTATCATTTCCTGCAACGGAACATTATAAATTTCATCCCATAGCCAGTTGTCTGGCACTTCAAGAATAAACTTTTCGTAAAAAGGATGATGTGTAAATGAACCTATTTCAATGTAATCATCAGCTTTTAACTTTAAATAATTAGACACAAATGTTTTAGGTGTATATTCTACCCCGTTGTATATGAATTTGTCAGGTACCTCTCCAAGATAATTATTGAGCATATCTTTAAAAGTATCATGCCAAACAGGACTTAACCTCTTTTCAACATTCTTTACAACACCATTCATATATGATTTCAAAACCTCATCCATTTCAGAATGAACAGGCAATTCATCCCCTTCTTTCAAACCTTTGAATGCGCTTTCCGGTACAAGTCCATAATTCTTCATTACCCAAATTGCATCATGAAAAGCACCCCCCGGTCCAAAGTTTATATTACCATGCATCCTGGCATATTTTTCAGCTTTCTCTTTATAACAATGCCAAACAATAAACATTTCGGAAAGATCAACCTGTGGCCCACCGTTACGTAATAACTCGGATTCAAGAAATGAAAGTGATGAATATGACCAGCATGTACTTGACTTGTTCTGATCTTTTATTGAAGTAACAGGAATGCTTATAACATCTGTTATTTTATATCCTGATTTATCTTGAGAATCATTGTTTTCCTGAGCCTTTAATACATTTAATGTGAAAAGCAGAAACAATAATGTAATCAATCCCTTAATTTCCATCTTTCCCTTATTTATTGAATGTCATAAAATTATAAAAAAAGAGAAATATTAAAGAAATTGAATATTATTTTATAAAGAAAAATGTAAGAATAAAGGCTTTTGATGTTTATTCATAATCGTCAAGATCCAAATCCCCACTTTCATACAATTTAAAAAGCAATGACAGGTGACCTAAGAAATTACCAAATTTCCATATTGCCTTTTGTGTTCCGTCTGAAATATCCTGATTCTTCATTTTTAACATCAGAATCAAATATATTGTATTCAATGAAGTTTCTATGTCGTTGTGATTCCTACCCGACTTTTGCCTTATCAAGTCTATATCAGGAAGAATTTCTTTATAAAGCTGAGAATATTCTGAATTGACTTCCTTTGAAATCAAAAGAAGATGAAACCTGTTTAATTCATCGATAAGATTTAAAAGAAACTGCAAATGACCCTCTTTTTGCTTGTTTTCTTTTTGCATCATCAGAATCAGGTTTTCATACCATCCTTTTATTTCTTTCTTCTTGACGTCGTCTACTTTGTAATTGTTTATTAAAACTTCCTCTATCTTATTGATATCAAACGACAATGCTCTAATCGAGTCTTCTATCTGCCACATATAGAGTAAATATTCTCCAATGCTGCTTTTCCTTTTTTCAAGTGAAATAATCATAAATAAGATATTGGAATTAAATAAATTGCAAGTTAAGGATTAAAGCGAAAATTTCATCACCAATCCATAAAACTATCGATATCTCTTCTTTCCTTTTTAGTAGGCCGTCCAGTTCCCCTGTCTCTTTCACTCCATTGCATCATTTTCTGCATTTCAAGAACTTTAAATTGTTCTTTTGGGGTAAGGTCTTCAAGATATTCAGGAACCATCTTGGCTCCCATTCTTTTATCTGTAAGTTGAATAACTTTAAAAACATAGGTTATTGGAGGCTTCTTGATTTCCAATACATCACCTATTTTCAAATCACGGGAAGGTTTTACTTCTATTCCCTCAATTGTTATTCTCCCTTTTTTACATTCTTCAATAGCAATCGATCTGGTTTTATAAATCCGTACAGCCCAGAGCCACTTATCTATCCTTATGGTTTGACTCATAGCTATGAATTATTTATTATTGAAAAGATTCATTGTCTTTTCAGTACCAATAGTTCCAAATGATTTTATAATATCAATTACCTTTTCAAATCTGGGTTGAAGTGTTTTAACTTCATCTTCACTCCATTCCCCAAGTACATAGTCAACTTGCTGTCCTTTTTGAAATTCATTTCCTATTCCAAATCTTACTCTTGAATATTCATTTGTACCAAGTATTTCATTAATGTGTTTAAGTCCGTTGTGCCCGGCATCACCACCCTTACTTCTTACTCGTATAGCACCAAAAGGCAAGGCAATATCATCAACAATAACAAGTACATTTTCAATAGAAATATTTTCTTTCTGCATCCAGTACCTTATGGCATTACCACTAAGGTTCATATATGTAGAAGGCTTAAGCAAAATAAAAGTGCGTCCTTTGAATTTATATTCTGCTATTGCACCGTAACGTTTATTAATATCAAAAACAAGATTGGACGCCCCGGCAAGAGCGTCCAATATCTGAAAGCCAACATTGTGGCGAGTTTTTGCATATTCTTCTCCAATATTTCCTAAACCAACAATCAGAAATTTCATCAGATATAATTGTTTTTTTAAGTAAATGAAGAATAATTTCTTTAAAAATAAAACTATTCTTTTTGTGAAGCAGCACGTGCAGCACGAGTTACCATTACTCTGGCTACCGGAACTGATTTACCGTTTAATATAGTTACATTTTCCATCTTAATATCACCAACTCTAAGGCTTTGTCCCAAGTCAAGAGGGGTAACATCAATTTTTATTGAATCAGGAAGATACTTTGGTAAAGCTACTACTTTCAAGCGACGTACTTCAATCTGAAGTTTACCACCTTTGCGAAGTCCGGCTGCATAACCAACTACTTCCACAGGAATTTCAACTTTAATTGGCTTGTCATCTGAAATCTTCATATAATCAATATGAATAACTTCATCACTTACAGGATCAAACTGAATGTCCTTCATTATCGCCTGATGTTTTTTTCCATCAATATTGAGGTCAATTAAATATACATTCGGAGTATAAATAAGCTTTAAAAGTTCATTCTTTACAGTGCAAAAATGAATAGGTTCTTCAATACCATACAATACACACGGAACCTTATTCTCACTCCTTAATTGTTTTGAATCCTTTTTACCAACAGATTCTCTTTTTTGACCAGAAACGCTAAATGTTTTCATAATTTGTTTTTTTGTGGTACTCAGCCCTCCCTTCTAACGGGCAAACCGCATACACGATTATTAATTAACTTATTTTTAAAGTGCTGCAAATATATAACAATGATTTCAAATAAAAAGAGTTCAATAAATAAATAATGAACTCTTTTTAAATATCGTAATAAAACAAATGTTTATTGTATGTAGAATGAACTAATTGATTTATAATTATATATTTTATCTATAACATCTGCAATCAGTGGAGCTATCGATATTATCTTAATCTTTGATGTCTCCTTCTTGATAGGTATCGTGTTTGTAAAATAAACTTCTTTTAACGATGAATTCTCAATTCTTTCATAAGCCGGACCCGATAAAATAGGATGAGTTGCAAAAGCCCTTACGCTTGTTGCTCCCTTTTCCATAAACAAATCAGATGCCTTGGTTATAGTTCCTGCAGTATCAATTATATCATCAATTATTATAACATCCTTACCGGTAACATCTCCAATAAGAGTCATACTATTTATAGTATTTGCCTTACTTCGTGTCTTATGGCATATAACCATATCTGTCTCAAGTAGTTTGGCATATGCATTTGCTCGCTTGGTTCCTCCCACATCAGGTGAAGCTATTACAACATTTGGAAGATTCATCTTACGAATAAAAGGTATAAATAGTGATGATGCATATAAGTGATCTACCGGAACATCGAAAAATCCTTGTATCTGGTCAGCATGCAAATCAACAGTTATTATCCTGTCAATTCCGGCTTTAGATAAAACATCAGCTACCAGTTTAGCTCCTATCGAAACTCGTGGCTTATCTTTCCTGTCCTGACGCGCATAGCCGAAATAAGGTATCAGGGCAATTACTTTATATGCAGATGCTCTTTTTGCTGCATCAACCATCAGAAGCAATTCCCACAAATTATCTGCAGGCGGAAAAGTCGACTGAACGATAAATACATATGATCCTCGGATCGTCTCTTCATAACAGGGCTCAAATTCTCCATCACTGAATCTTGGACATGAAGATTTACCTAACTCCACTCCAAGGGATGAACATATCTGCTCTGTCAGGTAAGATGTAGCTGTTCCTGTAAAAACTTTAAGCGGGGCTTTACGTGGCATACTGTAAGTAGTATTGTCGGTTATAAACTGTTGCAAAAGTAAAAAATATATAGGTTATGCAACATATCTTAATACTTATTTGAAAATTTTAATATCAACAATTTGTCCACAATAAATTTAATTTCTCTTTATTTTTGAAATCAGGACTTTAGATTTGTTTATGTTTTGTTAACATGTTCAATAAAATCAAGGATTTCATCTTTCCCTAATCCGGTTTGGGATGATGTTACAAACATGGCAGGCAACTCTTCCCAACTTTCTAATAGCTTTTCTGAATAATTGCTGCGGAAGGATTCAAACTCCGACTTATTCAGTTTATCTGTTTTTGTAAATACTAAAACAAAAGGTATCTGGTATTCTCCCAGCCATTCCATAAAACTCAGATCATTCTTTTGAGGCTCTACTCTCGAATCTATAAGTAAAAAAATACAATACAAATTCTTTCTCGAGGAAAGATATTTCCTTATAAATTTTTCCCACTTATCCCTGTCGGTCTTTGATGCATGGGCATAACCATATCCGGGTAAATCAACTAGATACCATTCCTTGTTTATTAAAAAATGGTTTATCAACCTTGTTTTACCCGGTTTGCCTGATACCTTGGCCAGACTTCCGTTTCCTGTAATCATATTGATCATCGAAGACTTTCCTACGTTCGATCTGCCTATAAAGGCATATTCAGGCAGAACGGTCTTCGGGCATTTGGCCACATCAGTACTACTAATTATAAATTCTGCTTCCTTGACTATCATTTATACTCCTTCTTAATCAATATAAACTTCAAGTAAACTTACTCCCACTTCTAAAGGTGTTATCTTTAGACTGTTAAGAGAGGCAGGTATGAGTATCGTTTCCCCTCTACTCAATGATATTTGTTCTTTCGTATTATATTCCAGATTACACTCCCCGTGTGTGCAAATCAAAATCACAAAGCTGTCAAGAGAATAATAATCTCTGTCAGCCGGCTTGGTCAATTCAATAAGATTTGTTGTAAAATAATTGCACCTTACAAGCTCAACCGGATCATTTACTTTTTTTGTATACTTAACTTTTGGATTAACAACTTTCTTGTAATCCATAACATCGAGCGACAATTCAAGATGCAGTTCCCTGCCATTACCTTCATTATCAAGCCTGTTATAATCATAAATCCGATATGTTATATCAGATGTCTGCTGTATCTCTGCTATAATATTTCCCGAACAGATTGCATGAACCCTGCCTGCAGGAACAAAAAACACATCTCCCTTTGATACATTTTCATAATTAAAAATGCTTGTCAGAGTATTATCTTTCAGTTTTTCTAAAAATTCTTCCTTAGTTGCATTCCTGTTGAATCCTGAAATAAGTCTTGGTTTTTCTGAATCATCAAGGGCAAACCACATTTCTGTTTTGCCGTAGGAATTATGCCTTTCCTTTGCTGTTTCATCATCAGGATGTACCTGAATAGACAAATCATCATTGGCATCAATAAGCTTGATTAAAATAGGAAATTCCAAGCCGTATTTTTCGTATACTTTTTCACCAACAAGCTCTCCCATATATATTTCAACCAGCTCCTGCAAATCGTTCCCTTCAAGAAAGCCGTTAGTCACTACTGAAATATTGTCCTCAACGGCCGATAACTCCCAGCTTTCCCCTATGTTTTCTTTCCCTTCCAGGTCTTTGCCAAATTTTGTATTAAGCCTCTTACCTCCCCATATTCTTTCTTTCAGAATAGGCTTAAACTTTAAAGGATATAGTTCCATCTTTCTGTTATTAAAATTCAAAGTCTACTGCTGCCCTGCTCACCGTAACTGCCTGAACAAAATCAGTTATCTTCAAATGATCAGGATGTACCTGATATTTCTTCAGATCTTCTACTGATTCAAAATGAGTAATCAGACATATATCAAACGACGGAGAATTAATCATATAATTCTTGCCTACTTCAATATATTTCAATTCAGGCACTACTCCTTTAAGTGACAGTAATTTAGATTTGAATGTATCAAGAACACTTTCTTTTTCTTCAAAAGAATTATATTCTTTTAGCTTAAACAGAACTACATGATTAATCATATTTTGATTGTTTTATTATTGTTTTATTTCAAAATTATCTGTGACAAAGATAAAACTGATATCTTGTAATAATGTTTATTTTTGAAAAAAACATTAATCATGATTATAATTGGAATAGCAGGCGGCACCGGATCAGGGAAAACTACTGTTGTAGAAGAAATTATTAAAAGATTAAATAAGAACGATGTAGCAATAATTCGCCAGGATTCGTATTACAGGGATAACTCTCACATCTCTCTTGAAGAAAGAAAAAAGAAAAATTATGACCACCCCGATTCTATTGAGTTTGAACTGATGATTGACCATATTCAAATGTTGAAAAAAGGTATTGCCATCGACTGTCCGCTCTATTCTTTTCTCACTTGTACCCGCGATTCAAAAACTGTTAAAGTAGAACCCAAAAAGGTCATTATCGTTGAAGGTATTTTATGCCTAAGTAATTCAGAACTTCGTAAACTTATGGATATAAAAGTGTTTGTTGATTGTGAAGCCGATGTCCGCCTATCACGCGTTATCCAGCGCGATATTATTGAAAGAGGCAGAGGCGTTGATCAAACTCTTCAAAGGTACGAGCAGACTGTCAGACCAATGCACCTGCAGTTTATCGAACCAAGTAAAAGATATGCTGATATAATTATACCTGAAGGAGGAAAAAATAAAGTTGCTATTGATATTTTAACTCAGTATATTGAAAACCAGCTTCGTTAAACAAGGAAAGCTATTCTTCTTCCTTTACCTGAAGCTTTTGGCCTATTTTAAGAATGTGCTCAGTAGTTATACCATTCAATGAGCAAATATTTTTTACTGAGGTGTTGTACCTTTTTGCAATCGACCACAAATTATCACCTTTTCTGATAACATGTTCTGACAATGAAGCTATCGCAGCATCCGAAATATCATTATCCTTCTTGGCCAATAAATCAGATGGCGGAGCAATTGGTTTTTCCTTTATGCTTTCAATTTCCTTGTAAACTTTTTTATTCTTATAATAAAGCTTCTCACAAGTAAGCATTTGAAGGTCGAAATCTAAATATTTTTTGGAATCGAAATGCTCTCCGAATATTCTGGTTTCAAAATGAAGATGATCTGTTGTTGCTCTTCCGGTTCTTCCGCCTAATCCAATAAGATCACCGGCCTTGATTGGTTCATTAACTTTTACTTTGATTGCCTTAAGATGGGCATATACAGTCTCTAGTCCATTATTATGACGGACTAAAACCATATTGCCATATCCGCTGAAACGTTTTGCTAATCTTACTACTCCATCAAAAGCACAGCGAACTGTATCACCTGAATTTAGCTTTATATCTGTTCCTGTATGTAACCTTCCGCTTCTGGGACCATATTTTGAAATCATCTTACCTTTAACAGGATAAAAAAATGGAGTATCAGCATTACCTACTAAATTAATTTCTAAAGTATCTGATGATTTTACAAATTCAGTAGCTGAATACCTGATATTGTTGTTATCCCATCGGCCTTTATATAAGTCATTAGCTGGAATAAAATCAATAACCGGAGCAACTTCTTCGATAAGACTTTTAATTATTTCACTTTCGGCAAATTCAGGAATAGCTGTTTCGCTGTCAGTATTTGCTTGTTGAGCGAATATCTGAACAGCAAAAAACATTAATAATAATACACTTGAAATACGTAACTTCATAAATAAAACTCCTCCCTAATATAGTACTTCTTCAATCCCAATGACAACAAAAGTAACATTGTCATTAATATTTCCAACTATTTTGTTTAAAGTTAATAAGATTTTTTTCAAAAAAAAGTCTCTTTTATACATTTGCAACGTTTTTTTTGAAAAAACTTATCAGATGAAAAGTGGGTTTAGAAGTCTTTTGAAAAAATTGTTTTTCCTGGGCGTTGGAATTTTTGCTTTAATAGGCCTTTTTCTGACTAGTGCTTATTTTGCTGTAAAATTGCACATCACCGATGATCCCGGTGTGGCAGATTTAAATGACAGATATTTTCAGGAAATCAAAGATAAATATGGAAAGCTGACAGATAAAAAACACTCTGATGTTTCAGATATTGAAGCAAAAGTGTTTCATGACCTGTTTATAATGAGTAAATATTATCCGGATAATTCTTCATACATCTTAAACGCATATCATAAAACAAACAATCTTAACGAAACACAAAGAATGATTGAGGCTGTCAATATGCGTATGAGAGACAATGAAGAGTATATGGCTGAAATTGACAATTTCAATTCAGAAGAAATTGATGATTACCAATCTTGCCAACACGGAAGTGTATTTGAATGGATGAATATTACTGAATGGCAAGACTTTAAAATTGCTGTTGCCAAAGATAAGCACCTCATTGATTCAGCAGCTATGCTGACCGGAGTAGAACCCCGCCTTATTGTGGCTGTACTTGTTGGTGAACAAATACGCCTTTTCAACTCAAGCCGTGAAGCTTATAAAAAATGGATTGGCCCTCTTAAGATTCTTTCTGTTGAAACAACCTTCTCTCTTGGTGTAACCGGAATAAAAGTGCCAACTGCCCAAAAGATCGAGAAGCATTTAAAAGACTCATCTTCTGTCTTTTATCTTGGCAAACAATATGAAAACCTTCTAAATTTTGAAACTAATTCTGTTTCTAATGAAAGATTTAAACGACTAACATCATACGATAATCATTTCTATTCATACCTCTATGCTGCCCTGAATGTCAAACAGATGAAGGTGCAATGGGAAAGAGCCGGCTACCCTATAGATTCAAGACCCGAAATACTGGCAACTCTTTTCAATATTGGCTTTGAAGCATCAGTCCCAAAAGAAAATCCTGTTGTCGGCGGATCAGGTATATATATAAAAGGCAAAAAATATACATTTGGATCTGTTGCTTATGAATTCTATTATTCAGGGGAGCTGTTTGACCTATTTCCATTTAAAGAGTCTAAATTTGATTTCCAAAATGGTAGCGTTTAATAACAGGACTTTTTTTTCCTTCCTGATAATATTGCTAATTCCTTTATCAGCAATATCACAATCACAGGAAAATTCTCCCGGATTATTTCAATGGAAAGAACTAACCAATGGTTTGTTCTTATTTGAAACTGAAGCCCCCGAGAGATCAATAGTAAACGATT
Organism: Prolixibacteraceae bacterium; assembly: GCA_017998095.1. The sequence goes on from JAGODU010000007.1 coordinate 24,988, forward strand.
CAAAGCTTACAATCATTAAGACAGACCCGTCAAAATTCAATTTTAACCTTTTTACTTCAACTGAATTCGGAAAAACCTCCCGTCCTGCTGATATATGGGCCAAAGATTTCAATTTGAATGTTGTTGTAAATGCCGGCATGTACACTCAAACCAAAAACCACATAAATAAAGGATATCTTAAGAATTTCGACCACATCAACAATGGTAAGCTCAGTTCTTATTATAACGGCATGATGGCTATTCACCCTAAAGATACATTGCAGCTTCCTTTTGCCATTTATGACCTTTCCTGCAATAGCTGGGATAAATTCAAATCAAAATACAATTCATTCTGCCAAGGTATGAGAATGCTTGATTGCAATGGTAATTCTCTTGCATGGGATAAAAAACCGGGACAATCGTGCAGTATGATTTTAATTTCTACCGACAATGATGGAATGATTTATATTATATTCACAAATTCTCCATTTACACATCAGAAAATGATAAGTTTTCTAGTCAATATGCCTTTAAATCTGAAAACCACCATTTACCTTGAAGGAGGTCCCGAAGCCAGTCTTTATATTTCTACTCCCGACACTGTCATTTCAAAATGGGGAACTTATGTTTCCGGAACATGGGAAAAAGCCGATAATGACCACTTTTGGGAGATTCCCAATATAATAGGTATTTCAAAGAAATAATCCTGATTTATTGAGTTTTATCCAAATACTTTCTTCAATGGATAAACCCATAACAAATAACAAACAAAAAGGTACCAAATTAATACCAAATTCTAACCAAACACCATAAGCTAATTTTCTTATGGTATTTGGTTAGAATTTGGTATTAATTTGGTGTTGCTTTGGCAGGTAGAAAATTATAGTAATAAGGATATTTTTTCGGTAAATAAATATTATTTTCTTACAGTGAACAAATAACTTATTAAATTGTCTTTTAAATAATAAAAATTCAGAATTATGTCAGAAAGAAAAAACATAGTAAAATTTGCCGGTAACGATGTAACTCTAATCGGCACAGAAGTTAAAACAGGAGATGTAGCTCCTGATTTCACAGGAACAAACCAGAAGCTTGAATCGGTAAGCCTTTCTTCATTCAAGGGTAAAACTGTTGTAATTGCTGTCTATCCTTCAATAGATACAGGCATTTGCCAGCTGCAAAACAAGCGTTTCAATCAGGTAGCAGGAAACCTGAAAGATGTGGTGGTATTGAGTGTTTCACTCGACCTTCCGTTTGCCCATAAGAGATATTGTGCAGCTGAAAACCTCGACAGCATTATCACCCTGTCTGATTATAAAGAAAGGGAATTCGGAAATAAATACGGCTTCCTGATTAAAGAATTAGCGCTACTTGCAAGAGGTACTGTAATAATTGACAAGAACGGTGTTGTAAAATACGTGGAATTTGTTCCTGAAATTACCACCGAGCCTGATTATGACACTGCTTTAAAAATACTGGATGAAGTTAGATAATTCAAATGATTGACTTGGATCACTTTTGCCCTGTCGTTTCAATTTCTCTGATACGATAGGGCTTTTTATTTTGAGATTCAAAGTAAGTACGCATTTGTATCTCAGCCATCAATCCAAAGGTAATCAACTGTATTCCAACGAGAAGAAAGATCATTCCCAGAATAATAATTGGCTTTCCCCAAATGTCGTTTCCTAAAATCTTTAGTATCAAAAGATAAAGGTTAATAACAATACCTATTAAAATACTTATTCCTCCTAATCCCCCGAATAGGTGCATAGGTTTTTGCAGATATTTTTTGATGAAAAGCATTACAAGTAAGTCGCTTACAACTTTCATAGTACGGCTTATACCATATTTTGAAAAGCCATGAATACGGGGGTGATGCTTAACATCGACCTGAGTGATGGTTCCTCCTTCCAAAGCAACAAGAACAGGAATGAAACGATGCAGCTCACCGTAAATCTTAATACTTTTGGCCATTTCACTCCGGAAAACCTTTAATGTACACCCGTAATCTTTAATTCTGACTTCAGTTGTCTTTCTGATAATTGAATTAGCAATCCGGCTCGGTATCTTTCTTAAAATTATGCCGTCCTTACGGTTTGCCCGTATTCCTGCAACAACATCCCATCCTTCGCTTTCAGCTTTTTCAAGCATCATTGGAATATCGGAGGGGTCATTTTGCAAATCACCATCAAGAGTTACAATGTATTCACCTTCAGCAGTATCAATACCTGCCTGAAGGGCTGAACTCTGTCCGAAATTCTTGGTAAGACTTACAAGGCGGAATCGGTTATCATTAATGGATAAAATTTTCTTTCGGGTGGAATCGGTAGAACCATCGTTTACAAATATTGCCTCAAAGTCGAAAGCGGCCAGAGATGATATTATACTTTCAGTTAGAGGAATAATATTATCTTCTTCGTTATAAACACATATTACAAGGCTTATTTTTTTCATTAAAAATTGGTTTAGTTTTTGTATTTACCCAATTATGATAATTTTAACAAAATAAAAACATTTTTAGAAAATGAAGACCTTTATTTCTGAAAATAAAACATGGTTATTGCCACTTTTATTGTTTGCAGCATCATTTATCGTTTATATATCAGGAGCTTCATCCTCAGAAATTTATTTTTACGACGAAGCAAAGAACAGCGAATGTGCAAGAGAAATGCTCGAACAGGGAAATTTAACCATTCCAACTTTCAACTATGATTTAAGGACTGACAAGCCGCCTCTTCATTATTTCTTCATGATGATATCTTATCTGGTATTCGGGGTAAATGCTTTTGCAGCAAGGTTCTTCTCTGCAATCTTTGGAGCCCTGACTATATTGATAACCTTCCTTTATATAAGAAAATTAAGTAACTCTCAAAATGCCTTGGCAACAAGTCTGATACTACTTTCTTCATTTCACCTCGGATTGCAGTTTCACCTTGCAGTGCCTGATCCTTATCTTATATTCTTCATCACCTGGAGTTTACTTTTATTTTACTCATGGTATTTAACAAGGAAAAAACCGGAAATCTTATTATTCTATTTCGCTATAGGGATGGGAATATTATCAAAAGGACCTGTTTCTGCAATATTGCCAATATTTTCAGCCTTTGTTTTCTTGTTGATAAACAAAGGAATAAACCTTAAGACAATCAGAGAATTAAGAATAATTGAGGGAATATTAATAGTGGCAGCATTAACAATCCCCTGGTACTATCTTGCTCATATTCATACCAACGGTGAATGGACAAAAGGATTTTTCCTTGATCATAATATGAACAGGTTTTCAGGAGCAAAGGAAGGTCATGGAGGAAGCTTCCTGATAACAATTGCTTATGTTTTAATTGGTATGTTTCCGCTTTCAGTCTTCTTATTTCAATCAATAATAAATGTAAAGGGTCAGAAAAAAGACAGCTTTCATATTTTCAGTTTAATATCTGCTTCAGTCATTATTTTATTTTTCGGCATTTCAAAAACAAGATTACCAAATTATACAGTTCCGGCTTATCCGTTTTTAGCATTTATAATTTCAACATACCTTACTGGCTCAATAAGAAAAAGAGCAATACTAATACCTCAGATAATTGCATTGATAATTTCAATATTCATTCTGGGAGGAGCTTTTTATATTTCAGGTTATATCAAAGAATTTAAAGAAATCAGCATTTACTTTGGAGTATTCGTATTTATGACCTCTGGTATTATAATTTCATTTTTCCTGATAAGAAAGTACGAACCAATAAAATTCCTTATCCCTGTTACAGTTGGAAGCATTATTTCAGTTATTTTTTTCTTTTCACTTTTGTTTCCTTCCATGATGGAACAAAACCCGGTAATGAAAAGTAAATCAATACTTCAGGATAAACAAAATATTGCGTATTGGCATAAGATGAATCCTGCTTTCCTTTTTTCCCATAAGAAAAGAATTCAGCCTTTATATTCAGAAAATGACATAAATGAATATTTGAGAGAAAATCCGGATGGAGTAATCATTTCAACAAACAGGCACGTAAGAATGAATAAGTTGCCTGACACTACCCCACTTTCAGTAATATTTGAATCGAGTGATATATTTGATCCTGACACAACAATTATACTGAAATACGTTGCCCCCTCTTCAAGCGAGTGAGAAGAGAAGATTTCAATAATTTTTCCTTATTAAGAATAAAGAAATAATCAGTTAAAATTATTCCCAAATAGGCAGAAGTTATTCCAATAAAAGAGCCCCAAACTATATCTGCAAAATAGTGCTGCAAAAGATAAATTCTTGAAATACAAACTATCACAGCAAGAAAGAATAAAATATAAGTATAGATTCTTTTATTAAAAACCACTGCAAGAATAAAAGCAACAGCAAAAACGGTCATAGCATGTCCTGAAGGAAATGAGCGGAGATAATTAACAGGGGCATCAATAATAATTCGATGAAGATCATCGTAATACATATTCCACATTGGCCTTAGGTGCTGAAAGAAAATAATTCTTTTAAACAGATTTGAAAAAACGGCAACAAGAATTAGAGTAAAGAATAGGTACAAGGAATGATAATAATTTTTTAACAGCATCAAAATCAAAATAATTGAAGCAAAAACTCCATGTCCCAGGAATGTTATTCCATAAAAAAATTTATCCAGAACAGGTATAGAAAGAGAGTTAATAAAAAGCTCTATATCGTCTTTATCAGTAATTATCAGCAGTATAACTGAAGTCAGCCAGAAAAGGAAAAATAGAAGAAGAAAATCTCTGCCAGGGATATGTTTAAGAATTTTGTTCATTTTCCAAAGTTACTATTTCATATATCAATATTAAATAAAAAATTACTTAACAACATTCAAAAGAAAAGAAAGTCAAAAACAATGATTTCCATAATCTGAAATTAAAGACGTAAATTGTTGAAATATTAACTGATAATTAGATAATTGTAAATAAAAAAATCTATTAAGAAAAGAAAATATACACCATGTTAAGATTTAATGGCAACATCAATGATGTGAATAAAATTTAATAAGTGATTTTATCAAATTGGTTATATTTGTCCATCAGAATTTTAATAATCAATCAATAAAATATATACAATGAAACGTGATGATTTAGTTTTCGACATTATTGCCAAGGAACGAAACCGACAGCTCAGTGGCATTGAACTGATTGCATCAGAGAATTTTGTAAGTGAACAGGTTCTTGAGGCAATGGGATCAGTAATGACCAACAAGTATGCAGAAGGATATCCGGGTCACAGATATTACGGTGGATGTCAATATGTTGATATGACTGAGCTATTGGCAATTGATCGTTTAAAACAGCTGTTTGATGCTGAATACGTTAATGTTCAGCCGCATTCAGGGGCACAGGCCAATGCTGCAGTTTTAAGTGTAATACTCAATCCGGGTGATAAGTTCTTAGGATTGAACCTTTCACATGGCGGTCACTTATCACACGGTTCACCGGTTAATTCTTCAGGGATTCTTTATCAGCCTATAGCTTACTGCGTAAAAGAGTCAGATGGAAGGGTTGATTATGATCAAATGGAAAAGCTTGCTCTTGAAGAAAAACCAAAATTAATTATTGGTGGTGCTTCAGCATATTCTCGTGACTGGGATTATGAAAGGATGAGAGCTATTGCTGATAAGGTTGGCGCAATTTTAATGATAGATATGGCGCATCCTGCAGGATTGATAGCAGCAGGACTTTTAAATAATCCTGTAAAATATGCACATATTGTAACGTCTACAACTCATAAAACACTTCGCGGGCCTCGCGGTGGTATCATTATAATTGGAAAAGATTTTGAAAACCCATGGGGAATAGCTACCAAGAAAGGCGAAGTAAGAATGATGTCTTCTCTTCTTGATTCATCAGTATTCCCGGGACAGCAGGGCGGTCCCCTGGAACATGTAATAGCTGCCAAGGCTGTTGCTTTCGGAGAAGCACTTGATCCATCGTTCAAAACATATCAGGCTCAGGTACAAAAGAATGCTTCAGTTATGGCCGGGGCCTTTATCGATGCAGGTTACAAAATTATATCAGGAGGAACAGAAAACCATTCAATGTTAATTGATTTAAGGACTAAATTCCCTGATGTAACAGGAAAACAAGTAGAAAATGCACTTGTAGCTGCCGATATAACTGTGAACAAGAACATGGTTCCATTCGATAGCAGGTCACCATTTCAAACATCAGGTCTCAGGGTTGGTACTCCTGCAATTACAACCAGAGGTGTAAAAGAAGATTTAATGCCTCTTGTTGTTGAAATGATAGATACTGTTATTTCAGATTTTGAAAACGAAAATACAATTATTGCCGTAAGGAAGAAAGTCAATTCAATAATGGCTGATTATCCTTTATTTGCTTGGTAAGATAAAATAAAAGTTAAACAAAAATCCCGGCTTATTATACCGGGATTTTTTTATTCTACTTTTTCCATGTTCTCAGTTAATTTTCTAACAAACTTTATATGTGAGAAAAATTCAGCACCAAAGACCCTTAAAATAGTATAAACTGGGATAGCCAAAATCATTCCCAATACTCCTCCAAAACTTCCTGAAGCCATAATAACAAGGAATATCTCCAGAGGATGTGCTTTTACACTGCTTGAATAAATCAAAGGCTGGAAGAAATTATTGTCTATAAATTGAACTACTGCAAATACTATCACCATAAAAATCAAAAGAGGCAGGGTAACACTCATGAAATCGGCATTTACATTAATTGCAAGTCCGATTAGTAAACCCACTACTGCACCTATCCAGGGGCCCAGATATGGAATTACGTTAAATAAACCACATATCAGACCTATAACCATTGCATCAGTAATGCTTAGTCCAACGATTTTTAAACCAATAGTATTAAGAATCATTACCAGAAGAATCTCTAACAACAAACCAATCAGATATCTTCTGAGAAGTTCAGTAATTCTGTTGATGCTTTTAGTCACTCTTTCTTCATAACCGGAAGGAGTTATCATCAGAAGACCATTATTGAACATGTTTTCATCCCGCAAGAAAAAGAAAGTTATAAAAGAAACAGAAAAAATACCAATCATTATATTCCCTACTGTCCCTGCAATTGTACCAAACATATCTGTTATTCTTGAAACTCTGAAAAAGGAAGACAATTTAGTTCGGGCAAGATCTAGCAGTGAAGTATCAGAAAATGAAATTGTCTGATTAAATAAAAGCATTGTAACTTTATTTAAAGGTCCCTCCAGTTGATTCAGATACCCTTTAAAATCGACATTGGCAAGATCTTTAAATTCACTGGCAAGTAAAGGTATCATCAAAAGGAAAAAACCCAGAAATACAATCCAGATTGCAAATAGAGTCAAAAGGGCACTAATCGACTTTCCGAATTTAATCTTCCATACTTTAACCTTAAGCAGTAATCTCGTTAATGGTCTTGCCATAGTTGCAAGTACTGCCGATATTAAAATATAAGAAACTATTGATCTGAAATACCATGCTATTGCAATTACAATCAAAGCACCGACAGCTATCAGAATATAACGAGTAGTTTTATTCATTCTTTTTTTTCCAAATTTATAAACATTTATCCAACGTTTATAAAAGTTAATTTATTTATTGAATGAACATTTCTACTATTTATTAAAAAATTGTATTCGTTATCAAAATATTTCAATACACATTTTTTATCTTTTCTGGATATCATATGCAATAATTCTAAATTTATAATCATAGATTTAGTTAATCTGAAAAAATTAAATTTTTCAAATACATTAATTAAATCTGTAACCGAGTATTTAACAGTTTCCTTTATTCCATCTTTTTTAATTATCTCACATCCCTTTTTAATACTTCTTATATAAACAATGTCAGATGGATTTATTAAAAGAACACCTTTTCTATACTTAAGATTAATAATTCCTTGTTTCTCAAAAAGGGAAATTCCCTTTTTATAAATTAATTCTTTCTCTTTTCTTTTGGTTTCTTCTATCTGGTCAATAATTTTAATAGTATCACTAAATAAAAATGGCTTTTTTAAATAGTAATCAGGATTATAATCATTAAAGACAGTGCTTTCAGATACATTGTCCGAATAAGTTAAAACTACTTTAGTACTTTGAAATTCAGTTTCTGCCATTGATAAAAATATTTTGGATTTTTTATCCTTATCAAGATTTACTGAATCAATAAAAACTATATCCGGATCATATAATTTTAATGAACTTTTTATATTTCTAAGGCTTGTATAAATACCTTCAACTAATATTCTATTATCATTTTTCAACTGTTTTTTTATGATTTTTCCATGCTCAATACTTCTTTCAAAAATAATAGCCCTATAAAGATTTAGTTTATCCATGATTAATTTATTTAAAATATAGGTTTATAGATTCAGATTCAATTTTTCATAAACACACTTAGATACACTTAATGCAATTTTATTTTGACCTGTTTCAACATAACACGACAAGGTTTTTTTATCTATATATGCAACACAGTGTATATTAATGATTACTGAACGACTTATCCTTAAAAAATGATAATCCTTCAACGCCACCTGAATTTTTTTCAGGCTATAACTAACAATAATTTTTCTCCCATCTCTTAAGAAAATTGTAGAATATGAACCTTCTGCAGTAATGTAAATCAAGTTCATCGTTTCTTCAAAAAAATAACCATCATTATTTGATATCTTAATTTTCATAATATTTGTATTTAGCGTTAAAAATTTAGGAATTAAACATCTAAACAGCTCGAATAAGAACCATCTAAACAATAAAATATTAAAAGATTATAAACTATAGAAAAAATACAACAATCCCGGTTACAGCAATAAATGCTCCAATAATTTCATTTAAAGTAAGTTTTTCCTTCATAATAATATGAGAAGGTAACAGTATAAAAACAGGCACTGTTGCCATCAAGGTTGAAGCAATACCTAATGTTGTATGTTTGAAGGCAACCATCCCAAGAGAAACACCAAGAAATGGTCCGAAAAATGAACCTATTAACAAGGCTTTTCTTGCCTTTATATCAGTAAAACCCTGAGGCACATTACCCCATTTCTTTAAGACAGAGATAAGAATAACAAAACCTATAATACCGGTTATAACCCTAATTTGAGATGAAGCAAAAGGATCGTAGTCTCCCATTCCAATTTTACTGAAAACCGAACCTACTCCCTGACCTATTGCACCACCCAAAGCGAGCAAAATTCCTTTTAATGGATAGCGTAATTGTTTTTTACCATTTTCGATTTCTTTTTTTAGTACGACTAAAGAAACGCCCCCTAAAACAAGCCCCATACCTAATAAATTCATTCCTGTAAATACTTCGCCCATCATTATCCAGGCTAATAATGCTGAAATTGGAGGGGCAAGACTCATAACCAGCATAGAAATTTTTGAGCTAATATATTCGTAAGATTTGAATAGGAAGAAATCACCTAAAACAAAACCTATCAATCCGGATAAACTTAAATAAACCCATGATTTAAGTGAAGCATTTAGCGGAAGCCACTGATTTAGAAAAATCTTGCTGTATGCAAGATAAAAGACAAAAGCTAAAAGTAAACGAATCAGATTAACTGATAAGGAACCAACCCTTCTTGATGCAAATTGAAAACTCATTGCTGTCGCTGTCCAGCATATTGCAGTTCCTAAACCAGCTATTTCACCATAATAATTCATAGTTACGAAAGATAAAAAACAATCAAATATATTCTTTTCTGTTTTTACATTTAAGGGTTACTGAAGGTTTTAAAATGAGAGGAATATGTTACTTTTTTAAACCCATTAAAAGCAATTCTCAAGCATACACCTCTAAAACTATATCATACGCAAGTAATTTTTAAAATTCCTTGTGTACAAACATACGAATTATGCTTATTAATAAAATGTTAAAAAATGTTAAAATTTCTTAAAAAATCTTAAATTTCATAATAACGTTCTCACATATTATTGATTTACTGTATTATAACCATTAAATTTAAGAAATTTTAATTCAATAACATTATGTCTAAATACTTAATTAACAGAATTTAACAACATATCTAAATATGTAAATATAAAAGAAGATTTTTCTTAAAAAAACTTAAATTTTTTAGTCGGGATAAAAACAGCCATCATTTCTTCAGTGGTATTGTATATGACAGCTAAATAAAAATTATTATAAAATACACTATTTACGACTGATGAATGGCCATTTCTTATTTGCCCATAGAATCAAAACAACACCACCCAGGATAAATGGAATGCTTAAAATTTGTCCCATATTAAGCATCATCCCGGCTTCAAAGGCCTCCTGGTCTTCCTTGATAAATTCTATCAAAAAACGAGCTGTAAATACCATAATAAAGAAAACCCCTGATATTAGTCCGGTTTTGGATTTAGCATCAGTTTTCCAATACATCCTGTTAACAACAAAGAATGTAATCAAATACGCTAAAGCTTCATAAATTTGCGTAGGATGTTTTGGAATAGTCTCCCCGTTTCTTTCAAATATAAATCCCCAGGGTAAGGAAGTCTGCATTCCATATATTTCCGAATTAAAAAGATTCCCTAATCTAATCAGCATTGCTACTATTGCAGTTGGAATGACTACCCTGTCTATTGTCCAGAATACATTTTTCTTTGTATAGAATTTAGCATGTAATAATAATGCAATAAAAATACCTATCACTCCCCCGTGACTGGCAAGTCCTCCGGCTCTTGTATTAAAAATTTCTAAAAGATGTTGTGAATAATAATCCCATGCATAAAAAAATACATGACCTAATCTAGCTCCGACTATTGTTCCTAAAACAATAAAAATAAAAAGGCTGTCAAGCAATTTAACATTTTGCTTTTCATGTTTTAAATACTTTTCAACCATTTGCAATCCAATAATAAAACCGATCGCAAACATTAATCCATACCACCTGATTGAAATACCGAATATCTTAAATAATTCGGGATTAAAATTCCAATGAATGTAACTTATTAGATTATTCATAATTAAACCGGAGTTACTTATTCATGTAATCCTGCACCATGGCAGTTTTTAAATTTCTTTCCACTTCCGCATGGACATGGATCATTTCTTCCTACCTTTTTTTCAATCCTCACCGGTTGAACTCTCTGCTGTTGTTCGTTTTCATTTCCTCTGGATTCAATACCACTTCTCCCGGTCTGCATCCTGCTCATATCAGTCCTTTTCCTCTCAGCAGCTTCCCTTACTTCAGATGAATCACTAATTGGTATGTGTCCCTTTGCCAAAATTGAAACAATCTTTTTATTGACTGTTGCTATCATTTCTTTAAACAGATTGAATGATTCGAGTTTATATATCAACAATGGATCCTTTTGTTCGTAAGCTGCATTTTGAACAGATTGCCTTAAATCATCCATTTCCCTTAACTGTTCTTTCCATGCTTCATCAATAGTATTAAGAATAACTTGCTTTTCAAATGATTTTGCAACCTCTTTGCTATTATTCTTATATGCTTTTTCAAGATTTGTAACTACCTGATACAAACGTTTACCATCAGTAAAAGGAACTACAATGTTTTTATACTGATGAGATTGATTTTCATATACATTACGAATAACCGGATTTGCTTGTTTGGCAATATTTTCAATCTTTCTTGTATACGCATCAAGTAATTGTTTATAAATATGCTCAGCTATTTCTGATGGGTTTTTCTTTTTGAAATCTTCTTCGTTTACTGATGACTCAACTGAAGCCATACGCATCAATTCTAAATTGAATTCATTGAAATCACCTCCTGCATGTTGATTAACAAGCTCTTCTATTGAATCATACATGTTGTTCATGATGTCAACTTCCAACCTGTCACCAAATAAAGCATGACGTCTTCTTTTGTATATAACTTCCCTTTGAGAATTCATAACATCGTCATATTCAAGAAGCCTTTTTCTGATACCAAAATTGTTTTCTTCTACTTTCTTCTGAGCTCTTTCTATTGATTTTGAAATCATTGAATGTTGAATAACTTCTCCCTCTTTCAGACCCAGTTTATCCATTATACCGGTAATTCTTTCAGAACCAAACAATCTCATAAGATCATCCTCAAGAGAAACGAAGAACTGTGATGAACCCGGGTCTCCCTGCCTTCCGGAACGACCTCTCAACTGTCTGTCTACCCTTCGTGAATCATGCCGCTCTGAACCAATTATGGCAAGACCCCCTGCATCTCTTACTTCAGGAGTTAATTTAATGTCAGTACCACGACCGGCCATATTAGTTGCAATAGTAACTGATCCCCATTTACCGGCTTCTGCAACAATATCTGCTTCTCTTTGGTGCAACTTGGCATTAAGTACATTGTGCTTAATCCCTTTCATCTTAAGCATTCTGCTTAATAATTCAGAAATCTCAACCGACGTTGTTCCAACAAGAACAGGTCTTCCCTTTTTGTTTAAAGTCTCTATTTCCTGAATAATTGCATTATATTTTTCCCTCTTTGTTTTGTAAACAAGGTCTTCACGGTCATCCCTGATAATTGATTTATTTGTTGGAATAACTACTACATCAAGTTTATATATATCCCAGAATTCCCCTGCTTCAGTTTCAGCAGTACCTGTCATACCGGCCAGTTTATGATACATCCTGAAATAATTCTGTAATGTAATTGTTGCAAATGTTTGTGTTGCTGCTTCTACAACAACTCTTTCCTTTGCTTCTATTGCCTGATGCAGACCATCTGAATATCTTCTGCCTTCCATTATACGGCCTGTCTGCTCATCAACAATTTTAACCTTGCCATCAATAAGAACATATTCTACATCTTTTTCAAAAAGAGTGTAAGCCTTCAATAACTGATTTAGTGTATGAACCCTTTCTGATTTTACACTATAATTCTGAAGCAAAACATCTTTCTTCTCAACCTTTTCTTCAGGAGTAAGTGTTGTATTATTTTCAATTGTAGCAATCACAGATCCCATGTCAGGCAATACAAAGAATTCAGGATCGTCAGTATCTCCTGAAATCAAATCAATGCCTTTATCTGTAAGTTCAATCGTATTATGTTGCTCTTCAATGATAAAATAAAGAGGATCAGTTACTATATGCATATTTTTACTATTATCCTGCATATAGAAATTCTCAACTTTTTGCATTTGAGCTTTTATACCCTCTTCACTTAAAAATTTAATAATGGCAGAATTCTTAGGCAATCCTTTATGTGCCCTATATAATAATAAAGCACCGTCTTCTAAATCTTTCTTTGAAGCATTAGGATTTGTAAGCAATTTTTTAGAATCGGCTAATAATTGTGTAACCATTTTTTTCTGCTCAGCTACAAGCCTTTCTACTTTTACACGATATTCAGCAAATAATTCGTCACCTGAAGCTTTCTTAACAGGTCCTGATATTATAAGAGGAGTACGGGCATCGTCGATAAGTACTGAGTCAACTTCGTCGACAATTGCATAATGATGCTTGCGCTGAACTAAATCTTCCGGATTGATTGCCATGTTATCACGCAGGTAATCAAAACCAAATTCATTATTTGTACCAAAAGTAATGTCGCAATTATATGCATTACGCCTTTCTTCAGAATTCGGCTGATGTTTATCTATACAATCTACTGAAAGACCATGGAACTGATAAATTGGTCCCATCCATTCTGAGTCACGCTTCGCCAGATAATCGTTTACTGTTACAACATGAACACCTTTTCCGGTAAGTGCATTCAAAAACACAGGAAGAGTAGCTACTAATGTTTTACCTTCCCCGGTAGCCATTTCAGCTATATTTCCTTTATGCAGAACTATACCACCAATCAACTGTACTTCGTAATGTACCATCTCCCATTTAATCTCGTTTCCACCTGCAATCCATCTGTTGTGCCAGAAAGCTTTTTCACCGGCTATCTCAACATTATTATATCTGGCAGCAAGGTTTCTGTCAAAATCATTGGCAGTAACTTCTACTTTATCGTTATCATTGAATCTTTTTGCTGTTTCTTTAACTATTGCAAAAGCAGTTGGCAGAACTTCATTAAGAACTTTTTCCAGCTTTTCATCAATGATCTCTACTAATTTGTCAATTCTGTCGAATATAGCTTCACTCTCTTCAATATCAACTTCATCAGCTTTTTCCCTAAGAGCAACTATTTCATCTTCTTCTTCCTTTATATAATTACTGATTTTTAATTTTAACAATGATGATTCATTACGCAATTCATCATTAGACAATCGGGTAATCCTTTCATATTCTGCTTTTATAGCTGCAACAACAGGTTCAATGTCTTTAATATCCCTGTCTGATTTTGTTCCAAAAAGATTACTTAAAAATTTAGCAATGCCCATATCTTAATTTTTTATATTCAAGTTATTTAAAATGAATTTTTAAAGTAACACAAAAGTAATGTAATTGTATAAGTAAGTAAAAAAAGAAAAGCTAATTTGATAAAAATTTCACTTCACTATTCAACATAAACAAAGAAGCACAAAAACATTTATAATTTTTGTGCTTCTTCATTCAGATTATTAATATGTTTTCTTACCAACTTAAGAATTTCTGTTGGTATTGTTGTTCTCTGACTACTCTGTCCCTGTTTATCTTAAACAAGAAAGTTATTTGATTGCCGCCGATAGCTGCACCGGAATGAACTAAATCATTCTCGAGATAAAAACTATGGGCATAGGTAATTGTATAGTTTTTAAAATCTAAAGCAAAATATGGTTGTAAAAGAGTTACCGGAGTATATTCCCTTCTGTGATTAATATTTAATCCAAGTTGCCCAACAAACTGAATTTCCTTTCTAACCCCTGCAATAGTCTTCTTAAAAGTTGATTCTAACATCAAGTCAGCAAAGAATTCCATACAATTTCTTTTTGTATAATATAATGCAGCTACACTTGGAATAAAATAAACATCAAGTTGATCTGATGAATATATATCAAGGAATTTTAGCTTTGCATTAGCATAGATTTTCATTGGATATAATGTATCATAAATGGAATAGGCGATTGAATCGTTTGGTTTATAATAATACAGAGATTCAAGCTTATTCTTTGTTTGAACAAGATTCATTGCACCTAATCCGGCATCCATATGAATTGTCTGGAAAAGTGCAGCAACGTCAGCGGTGAACATCCATGATCTGTAACTTGTGTATTCTCCTAAAGCAGGATCATAAAATATCTTATTTGGATCATCATCCCCAATACTGTTTGAAATTAAGTGTAAATCTTTTGCGCTTACCCACATACCCTGTAACCTTGGAGTTAAAGATAAAATAAGTTTCCTTGGATTCTTTCTTTTAAAATTTGGCTTTAAATCAAGGTGATAACCGTATGTAAACCCAATATTCGTTTCCCTTTCAGGTCCGTACATATATTGATAAAACTGAAGACCAAAAGCAACATTTCCAAATTTCCTGAAGAACTCATTGATCTTTCCGTCTTTTTTAAATACATATCCTTCACCTACCCTTGAATGTACACTCAGAAAGTAAGTCTGAGGAGAAGAATTCGTTAGTCCGTAAAATCTTTGATCTCTTCCTACCAGGACTGAATAATAATTTTGAGTTCCAACATAAGATGGATTTAAAAGATAATCATCAAATATATGATAGTTATATTGAGCTGTTTGCTGTGCATTTATGTTGAATGCAAGAAAACAAAGTATTATAGCAGCTAAAATCTTTTTCATATCAATCTTTTTATCTCCCGTGCGACCTCAATATTGTAATATTCCCATCTATCAGCTCTTCTTTTTCAGTCCCTTCAAACTTCCTCAGAAGATATATATATGTGCCTACAGGTGCAGGTCTTCCCCATTTATCAAGGCCATTCCATTTTATACCTTTATTATTCGAAACTCCTTCTTCACTGAATATAAGTTCGCCTAATGCAGTATAAATTTGAAGCGTGTAACTCTGATATTGAGATCCTATTATTTCCCATTCATCATTATATCCATCTCCGTTTAGCGGAGTAAAAGCATTGTAATAGTTAATGGGCGGACAAGAATCACCATCAACCGAAAAGATTATTGTGTCAATTACGGCGATACATTCAGTATATAAGTCCCTTACAGTAATTTTGTACAAGCCAACACTAATATCTTCAACTATTCTTTGCGGAAGGCACCAGTTCAAATCTGTTCCGGGAACCTGATAACCGTCGAATAGAGGAATAGTATCAGTCCAATCACGTTGTTCCATATTGAATCGTGATTCAGAGCTATCCCACCTTTCTACAATATATTTTACACCATCTTCATAGTAGTTATATACATCAACTTCAATATATCCGTCAAACCAAAAATCACATTTTGGTTGCTTAATTGTTGTAAAATTAACCTGCAAAGAGTCATAGGTAGCCTTTATGGTGGTTGTATCTATTCCATTAAAATGAGAATTACTTTTAGGGTCATAAACAAATCCGTTTATACCGGTAGCAGCTATACAACCATATTTATCAACCAACTGGCACTCATAATACCCTGCAAATAATTCAATAGCTCTTGTTGATCCTGGGGAATTTGTTTTAGAATACCCTCTCTCTACATTAGTAGCAGTAAATGTATATCCTGCAGGTATTTCATTTATAAATTCTTTTTCTCCTAACTTGGCAGTAAATTCAATTACACCTGTCTTCTCATTGCTACATTTAATTGGCTTTGGTGTTATACTTGTAAGTGTGAGCTTTTCAGGCTTGGTAAATATCGTATCAGCAATTGGCTGAATTATTTTTTTAATTCCGGGAATATTTTGAACATTGCATCCATTTTCATCCTTGAGATAAAACTCGTATGTAATGTCAGTACTCAGCTTAACTCCCACATCTGATAGCTTAACAATTGTTGTATCTTCTTTAACTTTCGCTAAAGTCCATGTGTCATTTACATATAATGGATCATTTAAACTTAAATAGTAAGGTCCTGTACCTCCTAAAATTTTAAGTTCCATATCACCATACTCATCATAATAACATGAAAGTCCGGTAAATTTATAAGTTACAGAAAACAAATCAGGTTGTTCCATCAGAAAAGTTTCTGACATTGGTGTAAGACATCCGTTAGCATCTTTAACAATTGCAGCATATTCTTCGTCCGCTTTTAAACCGACGAAAATACTGTCATTTAACTCACCAAAGGTTTTGCCTTCATCGATACTATAATAATATCCCTTTGTTCCTCCGACTACTTGAATAATTGTTGAATCATCCATGTCACCGTTACAAAGTTTCTTTCCCCACTCTACATTGTCAATTAATAATAAATCAGGATTAATAATTTCAATCGCATTTGCAATTGAATCTGAACATCCTTTTTTATCAATTACAACAGGATTGAAAAATCCACCGTCATATTTCTTTATAGTGAAAACATTAGCTGTTATTTGTTCAACATCACTTGTAACAGCAGCATCGCTAACATCTTTCTTAAATTTATAATCACCATTTCCACCTGCAACCTCAACTTTTATCCAACCGTCTTTTTTATCATTACATGTAACCTGAAAATGATCTAACTCTTTAATGGTTATTTCATCAGGATTATTCACCGTAAATGAACCCTTTAATGTGCAATTCTTGGCATCACTGATAATATAATTGTATGCAGTAAACGATTTATTCGGATCACCAAGACCGCTGAAAATACCGGTGTTGTTTGGATTTATATTTGCTCCGGAAGCTAATCCTACAATATAGTATTCAAGTAAACCTGTACCGCCAAGTGCATCAATATCAATTCTGCCATTTTGTTCGTTATGACACTTAACATCAACAACAGGAGCTTTTGAAATTGTTATTTCTTGAGGGTTATCAATTATAAGATTTTTATCAAATTTTACAGCACAATTCTTTTCATTGTTTCTAACCCACACTTCATATTCTCCGGGAGGCAGACTTGTAAAAATATTATTTTTTTGGTATGTCCTTACAATTGGTCCTGCAACTCTGTACATCAGGTAATTATTAGGGCCACCTCCTTCTGCAAGAACTGTAATAGTAGCATCCTGACTGTTATGACATGAAATACTGTCAGTGATATTAGCTTGATTTAAGATTATGATATCAGGCTGACCAACAGGTATAGTTGAAATTACAGAAGGACAACCTTTGCTGTCTGTAACCAATAGATCGTAAGTTCCGGCTGCCAACCCATTTATTACCGGGAATGTTGATGCAACACCATTGATATAAGAACGATAACTGTTATCATTACCACCCGTTACATTCAGGAAAGTTATCTTACCATCTTCTGATAGATAGCATGACAATGAATCAACTCTGAAATCAAAAGCAACAACTGGAGGTTCAGTAATTGTAACAGATACAATATTCGACTCGCACAGATTTGCATCTCTTACAACTAATTTATATGTTCCTTCTTCTATTCCTCCATCAATTGTATAACTGTTTCCGCCAAAATCAGTTCCTGCTGAACCGGCACCATTCAGTCCGTATTGATAATCAGGAATACCTCCGGTAACGCTAAATGAAATTTTAGCATCATCTTCTCCATTGCAACTAACGTTATCAACATCCTCAAGCTTCAAAACAAGTTTCTCCGGTTGATCTATTGTTATAATTTTTGTCGTTTTACAACCATCTGTATTAGATGCTGTAAGCGTATATGTTCCTGCTTTAAGTGAATAACTGGTACCGGATGCTATAGTATTGGTAACCCCTCCACCTTTTATTAAAATATTTTTATCTACTGCCCAACCCCCGTTTGCAGTGAGAGTAACTTCAGTTGCACTGCCAAAACATTTTATTTCATCATAAACAGGCTCTTCTATTGTTAATTCATCAGGTTCTTCAATTACAATATTCGTAATTGGATTAGGTGCCACACACTTATTTTTGTCTGTAATTTTAATATCATATACTCCGGCATGAATATTAGGAATTGTTACATCAATACCTGTGGATGAAGGTTTTGTCTTTAAAACATTTGAAGTCCCGGCTTCTAATACAGAAATTGTATATCCGGGAATACCTCCTGAAATATCTAAAGATATCGTTCCATTGTTTTTATCGTAACACTTTGCAGGTGTTGTTTCAAAATTGGTAACTGTCAATGCTTCCGGTTCAAAAATCTTAACATTTACAGGTGTTTCACATCCATATCTATCTATTACAGTTATCTCATTAAGATATCCGGTCACTGAAGATGTCAATCCTGAACTAATTAAAATCGAATTACCAATGAATGGTGTATACGGAGAACCGTCAATTGAATAACTGAACGGTGCTTCTCCCTGAACTGTCAATGTAAATGAAGGCATATCGCCGGAACATTTCATCATAATTGAATCACCAACATTATCAACTACAAGCTGTCTGCGACCAACAACAACGAATGTCTTGTTCAGAAAATTTGTTGTACAAGATAAATCACTCCAAACTCTTAAAGTGTATGCTCCCGGCTCCAGTTCATCAAATGTTACTACACCTGCACTGGCAACATCTTTAAGCAAAGCACTGCCTAAATAAAGTTTGTAGGTCATTGTAGAACTACTGCCACCGATAGCCTGAACATTCAAATTTGCTTTTTCACCAAAGCATTTAATTGTATCAAGTTCAAACTGAGATAAAGTTATTGGCTCCGGTTCTCTTATTTCAATATTTGGAATAAGGTTTGCCGGACAGTTATTTGCATCTTTAATCTGAACATTATATGTATTACCTGACAAAGCTCCAATAATTACAGGATCACTTGTCGGAACATTTGGCCTGAATATATTACCTGTACTGGAATAAATCAAATCGTACCTAAAACCACCTACTCCACCTGTTACATTCAAATGTATTTCGCCATTATTGCCCATCGGACAAGTAAGGTGTACGTCATCAGCCGGGTTATGAGTAACAACTACCGGGTCAGGCTGTGTTATTGCAACAGTCCTTACTTCAGTTTCACACCCTTTTGAATCCTGAGCAAAGACAGTATATGTCCCTGCAGATCTGTTTATAGGATTTGTAGCTGCGATGTCATCAACAAAATATGAATAAGGCTGAGTTCCTCCTGAAACATTAATTTGTATGACTCCGGTAGCATCACCATTACATTTTGAAGCAATGCCAATCGGGTCATTCAACCAAACCAAAGGAGATGAAGGATTACTGATTACATATTGCTGAGTGCCTGAACATGATGGATTTAAAACGTCGTTCCACTTAATTGTATAACTTCCCGAAGCAAGATCAGTAAATAAAACCGGTGTCCCATAGCTTACGTTACTTTCCTGATCTACAGTAGCTATATTATTATCATCCATTACAACATGCACTTGTCTGCCTGTTCTTCCTCCACTTATGGTTACAGAAACATCAGTCAAATCGTTTTCACCACCACAACTCAGTTCAACAGGTGAATTTGGTGAAGTAGATATTGAAATCGGACTGAATGATTCAAGATTAAAAGTTAAAGTCTGATTATCAGTTGGACAACTAATTCTTGTTACTTTAACTGAGTATGAACCTGCCTCTAAATTTGAATAAATATAATCAGCTGTATGGCTTGTATAAGCCTTGCCAAGCGTAGTATTTCTGACTTCTATTTCAAACGGATCTGTTGGTAAATTAAAAAATTGAACAGTTGCAAAACTGTTGTCGCAATTAACTTCACTTATTATGTTATAATTAAAATTAATCTGAGAAGGAACAAAAATCTGAACTGTATTGGAACTTTTAATACAACCGCTTCCATCAGTAACAGTAGCAACGTAATTTCCTGCTCCTTTACCTGTGAAATCTCCATTTGAATTAGGAAAACCTTCACTAGCTCCATCTTTGTATAATTGAAAAGAATAACCGGAAGAATTTCCTCCTGAAGCCTGAAAAAGAATGTTAGCTGTTCCGCCTGAACAAAGAGGAGATACAACTGAACTCTCTAAGCTTATTAATAATGAAGGATTCTCAGTTATTGTTGCATCCTGAGAAGATGTAAAATTGTTTGCATCGGTAAGGTAAATTTTATATACACCAGCTCCCAAATTATTAATTGAAAAACTTGCCGGCTGATTTGTTACTATCGGCTGAAGTGCACCTCCATTCTTTTGTATTTGATATTTATATGGAGCAGTTCCAGTCCCGGCAAAAACTGTCACATCAATTCTACCGTTACTTTCTCCGGCACATCTGGGAGAAACTGGAACAGGAAGAAATGACAAATCTAATGGTGCTACAAGTGGATTCCCTTTCCCGCTGTTTGTTGCACTGGTTTGTGTAAAGTTTTCAGCCCCCACAGCTATACTTCCAAAACACACTATTCCTACCAATGCAGCGCTTAATCGCTTTAAAAACATATTTATCGTTTAAATAGTTTTACTCAACCTTATCAATCCCAAATTCTACGTCCGCTATAAATTAACAACGGTAATAAGTTTCCGTTATTGCTTAAATACCAAACCAACTAACACTTTTATAACGTAAACGTCAAATTATTTTAAGTCCTTTTAACAAAAATATTCATTTTTGTCATTAAACCACAAATTTTAGTATTTTTTTTTAATATCTGATATGATTTTCAATTTATTATTGATGAATTTATCATTTTTATTTCAACATTTTCAAGATTCATTATCAAATGAATCACTAATTTATGAATATTTTTTTTTATTTAACCAAAATTATTGCCATGTATAGCATTTCTATTTATTTCAAATAAAATGTATGTTAACATCTAACAAAAGATACTTTTCAGAAATTATTTAAGAAATTTACTCTTATTATTTCTTCATATTTTGATGCCACTCAATAAAACTTAAATATGTACCAGAACCGTACCTAATTCGCCCCAAACACCATAAGAACGTTCGCTTATGGTATTTGGTTGGTATGTGGCAAGAATTTGGTAGCTATTTGCCAGGTCTGAATTTCTTGCATTCCCTACCCTGAAAATTGATTATCTAACATCTATCTTCAGAAAAATTAAAGTTTTCTGATTTTTCAAAATTATTTTTAATTATAAACTTATTATTCCGCTTAAAATTGTAACACCAGGTTTTTATTAACGTCTAATAATCGAAACAACAAAAGATGGAAGACCGGTTTCACGATAATATTATCGAACAATGCAAAAAAGGCAATCGTAAGGCCCAGACCGAATTGTACAGAATTTACTACCGCGGAATGTACAATGTAAGTCTTCGGATACTTAACAATGCTGCTGAAGCTGAAGATGCTATGCAGGAGGCTTTTATTGCTGCGTTCAGGCAACTGGATACTTTCAGGGGTGATGTAAATTTCGGGGGGTGGCTCAAGAAAATTGTAATCAACCGTTCTATCGACCAGCTGAGAAAAAGAAGAAATTTCATTTCTGATCTTTCTAAACTGTCGGAAAAAATTGAAGACCAACAACCCGAACAAAGTTTTGAAGAGGATTTAAGTGCTGATATGATTAAAAGGGCAATCAATAAACTGCCTGATAATTACCGAATTGTATTGTCACTATTTCTCCTCGAAGGTTATGATCATGATGAGATAGCAGAGATATTGAAAATTTCGAACGGCTCTTCAAGGATAATTTATCACAGGGCAAAGGAGAAATTGAAAATGGACCTGCTGGCATTAAAATTAGAGGTTAATAATGTTTGATATGGATAATTTCGAAAAGTTAATTGCCGGTTCAAAAGAGGATATCCAAAATGATATCCCGGCTGAAGGACATTTTGAGAGGTTTGAACTTAAGCTTGATAAGAAATTAAAATTCAAACCAAATTATTGGCTTGGAGTTGTTTCGGGTATTGCAGCCGTTCTCCTGATAGCTTTGATTACTTTCTTTTATCAGGGTAAACAGGAAAAACAAATTTTCACCTTAAGTGATATTTCTCAAAACTATGCTGACATTGAATTTTATTATACAAGTTCTATCAATCAGCAAACAAGGAAGTTGTCTGACCTGTGTGAAAAATACGGCAAGGATGACCGGACTCTTGACCTGCTAATGAAAGAACTTCATGAATATGACCATACTTACGATCAGATTTGTGCTGATCTTAAAGTTGTACCGGGTGATGAAAGGGTCATTAACGCCCTGATTACCTATTACAAAACGAAACTCGATATTATTAACAAAATTTTAGAAGAAATTGAAAGCAAACGCATTAAAAATGAAAGCAATGAAAACTCGATCATTTAAAATATTTCTGATTCTTACAGCCATATTATCAATATCACTGACTACAAAAGCAGAGTTCACAAAGAAGGTTTATAAAAGCTGGCCTGTAAAAAATGTCTCCTCTTTTCAGGTAGAAAACAAGTTTGGAAATGTCAATTTCATAAATACACGCGACGATTCTGTGACTATTGATATCATGATTAGTATCAAAGGATTATCTGAAAGCAGAGCACGAATGATGGCCTCCGGTATCAGATTTGAATTTTCTAATGAAGATGGAAAACTGAAGGCTAAAACAATATTTGATAACGATTTTAAAGGTGAAAATGATTTCAGCATTATTTATACTGTCAACATTCCTGTTAACAGATATTTGGACGTAAAAAACAAATTCGGAAATGTCACTCTGGGCGATTTAACCACAGGCGGCAATTTTGATATCGCTTACGGAAATATACAGGGAAGAACTCTTGCTGCATCAGGTGATAAAAGCATTTACCTCGAGTTGAAATACGGCAACGCTAATTTTGAAAAGATAAATACTTTAAAAGCTGATATTTCTTATTCTAAATTCAATGCTCAAGCTATTGGAAAAGCAAATTTTGATACTAAATATTCTACTGTAATTATTCAGAAATGTATGGATATGAAAGCAGAATCTGAATATGATTCATACAGCATCAATAATACTGAAAATGTAAAAATTGAATCAAAGTTTACAGGTTTTAAATTTGATGAATTACTTAATTCAATGGACATTAACACTGAATATGGCGACATATTCGTAAAGCATGTTTCCAAAGATTTCAATAAGATAAAAGTTGATAACAGATTCGGCAACATCAGGATAGGTATTGATTCAAAAGCAAACTACAATCTGAGCAGCGATACTCAGTTTTGTGAAATTCAGTTTCCAAAAGGAGATATAAGGAAATCAATAAAAGATGACTTCAGAAAATATTATGAAGTAAGAATTGGTAACGAAAATCCTTCAGCTGATGTAAAAATTTTAAGTAAACACGGAAATGTTGACCTAATGGAATAAAATTTGCATTTTTACAGCAAATT
Organism: Prolixibacteraceae bacterium; assembly: GCA_017998095.1. The sequence goes on from JAGODU010000007.1 coordinate 49,074, forward strand.
TCATTTAACAATTATGGTTAGTCGATATACAATTCTATCAATAATCTTAGTGTTGGTAACCTTCGCCTCTAAAGCTGAAGGTTATCGAATTTCTATACAATGGTCAGGTCTTCAAGACACATCAGTTTTTCTTGCCCATCATTTCGATGGAAAGATATACGTCAATGATACAATTAAGCTGGACAAGGCAGGAAAAGGAATATTCACCGGAAATGAGAAACTCAGGGAAGGGCTTTATTTGCTTTATCTGAACGATAAGACTTATTTCGACTTCCTGTTAGGCAGCGATCAGGATTTCTCCATATCAACCGATATCAAGGATTTATACGCCAATCTGAAAATTCAGAAAGCTAAGGAAAGTGAAGATTTCATTCTATATCAGAATTTTCTGAAAGAGAAGTCTCAAATGAAATCTAAACTTGAAAGCCAGCTGAAAGAAAAGGACTCCACGTTAATCAAGGATGCTACTGACAAATTAAATAAGCTTGATAAAGAAATGATTAGCTATATCAGGCAGGAAGGACAGAAATATCCCGGTTCGATGTATTCACTGTTCATTAAGTCAGCTGATCAGGTTGATATACCAGAACTGAAGATTGAAAGATCACATCCAAAATATGATTCAATTGCCTGGTTTCATTACTATAACTTCAGGAGAGATCATTACTTTGACAACATTGACTTTACTGACGACAGAATTTTATATACTCCCCTGCTTAATCCAATGCTGGACAACTATTTCAACAAGATTCTTATTCAATCTCCTGATTCAATAATACCTCAGGCGATGAATCTTATAGAAAAATGTAAGCCAAGCAAGATGATGTATCAGTATATGGCTCAATTTCTGCTAAACAATAGTGTCAAATCGAAAATAATGGGGATGGATGCAGTATTCCTTAAAATCGCAGATGAAGTTTATTTGAGTGGTGAGGCTACATGGGCTGATTCAACAACTATGGCAAAAATAAAGGAAGAAGCATTTTTAACTCGCCAAAACCTCATTGGAAATACAGCTCCCGAACTTGTAATGGAAAACATAAACGGAGAAATTGAAAGTCTTCATCAGGTTCAGGCAAAGTTTACAGTCCTTATTTTCTGGGAACCGAGCTGCGGGCATTGTAAAAAAGAAGTACCTGAAATATACAATTCCTTGTATCTTAAATACATTGATAAAAGTGTAGATGTATTTGCTGTTTGCATTGATGATGACAAAAAGGAATGGCAGGATTTTGTTGATAAAAACGGGCTGACTGAATGGCACAATGTCTGGGATCCAAAACATACAACAAAATTCAGGTTCAAATATAATGTCCAGACTACACCAATGATCTACCTTTTGGATAAAAACAAAAAAATAGTCGCAAAAAGAATTGATATAACAAATCTTATAAAACTTATAGATACATTGCTCAAATAATTTGAAACATTCATCAAAAAGTTGACTTTGTATATTGTTTACATGTTAAGTTAATGCTTTATTTAACGACATTAATTTAAAATTTATGGGGTTAGAAACATTTTTCCAGAACATACCTGTACCGGCAATTATTATAAATTTAAAATCCAGACAATTAACCACTAACAAGTGGTGTGTAAATCTTCTGGGAAATGACATCCACACTATTCAGGAATTAAAAGAGCATACGATAAAAGGGGGCAAATTTGAAGAGATGCCCGATAAAGCATACGATGAAGGAGGAGTAATAATTAACTCTGACGGGAGAAAAGTTCATGTGACTTTTTCGTATAACAGATTAAGTGACGAAGAGCTTATTGTCATTATCAATCAATTTAAACTGAACATCCCTCAAATCTTTAAAAATCCTGAATTCAGAGAGATATTCAATGATAATCCATATGGATATATAATTAAAAATACAGATACCGGAGAAACACTTTGGGTGTCGTCATATCTTGTATCAAAAACCGGCTACACTTCTGAAGAAATAGCCGGGATGTCGTGGCAGGACATGACATACGAAGAGGATATACCAAAACAGGAATCACTTTTAAGTAAGTTGAATTCCAAAAGTCTGACTTCATTTTTCCTTGAAAAAAGATTAATATCCAAGACAGGTAAAATATATTGGTTTTCTGAGTTTGTAAGAAACTTTTCATACAACAATGAAAATTATCAGCTTATCTTACTCCGTGATATATCAAGTGAAAAAGAGAACGAAACTGAGCTTCATCGTGCGAAAAGGAAAGTAGAAGAAGCAGAAAGACTTAAGTCGACATTTCTGGATAATCTGCCACATGAAATACGGACTCCACTACATGCAATAACAGGATTTACAAGTCTTTTGGCTGATTCAAACCTGACTCATGAAGAGCGTTTGGAATATGTCAAGTTCATACAGGACAGCAGTAATGATATTCTCAATCTAATGGAGAATATCATTGAGATTGCAAAGCTTGAAACTAATCAGGTAAAACCTAAGAAAGAAAAATGCTATATTAATAATATTATCGACAGATTACTGTCTGATATAGAATCCAAGCAGAATATACTCGAAAAGACGCATATCAATATAAAAGTATCAAAAGGACATCTTGATCCGCAATACATGATATATTCTGATCAGGAAAGAATTCATCAGATTTTCACTCATCTTCTGAATAATGCTTTGAAATTTACGGAGGAAGGGGATATTGAATTTGGTTATACAATAGCTACAAACAATAGAATTCAATTCTTTGTAAAGGATACAGGCATTGGGATTCCTGAAAATCAACTAGAAATTATCTTCAGGAAATTTGGCAAATCGGGTAATATAAATACAAATAAAAACAGAGGTACCGGTCTTGGGCTTGCTCTTTCAAAGAAATTAGCTGAACTCCTTAATGGTGAAATTAAAGTAGAATCAGTTGAAGGTAAAGGCAGTACATTTACTTTCTTTATTCCAATTGAAAAAGATCAGAAAATTTCAATAGTTAAACCATCGGTTTACGGAGATATTAACTGGAGTACCAAGACTATCCTTGTTGCAGAAGATACTGATTCAAATTATTTCTTTATAGAGGCGTTTCTTGAACGCACAAAAGTAAATCTTCTTTGGGCTAAAGATGGAATAGAAGCTGTTGAAATGTTCAAAAATAACAATGTCAATCTTATTCTTATGGACATAATGATGCCAGAGAAAGATGGATATGATACAACAAGGGAAATTAAAAAAATAAATTCTTCAATTCCTGTAATTGCCCAGACGGCTCTTGCTTTACCTGATGATGAAGAGAAATGTTATGATGCAGGATGTGATTATGTATTGATCAAACCAATAAACAGCGATGATTTAATTGCCACAATCAAGAAGTTTATTTTATAGAATCCAGAAATTTTATAAGATCATAAACTGAATTCAATACATTATCATTGTTAAGGTAAGAAACCGTAAATTTTAATTTTTCTCCCTCTCTTAATCCTTTAAGAATTATATCAGATATAGAATCCTGATGATATCCGTTTCTGTATAATGCCTTCTGCACCCAGAAAAGTATTTCGCTATTAACCTCAAATCTCACTCCTTTTTTCTTTTTATAATCAATAACAAACTCACCGTTATCCGGATTAAGTTTAATATCAGACCCTTCAAATATATGATCCAGATCTCTGTTTAAAGCAAGGTCCTCAGGAGCTCCGTCACATAAAGAATTGTTTTTAATGTACCAGATTTTATCTGACAGGTTCATTGCAATATTAAAGTCGTGTGTTGAATAGATTATAATTTTTCCATTTTCAGAAGCAAGACTGTTTAAAAGATGTATTATTTCGTACTTGTTTCTAATATCAAGGAAAGCAGTGGGTTCATCAAGAATCATAACCCGGGTATCTTGGGCCAGAGCCCTTGCAATCATAGCCCTTTGTCTTTCCCCGTCACTCAGGCTTTGCAATAAACGTTCTTCAAAACCTTTTAATCCGGTAATTTTAATACAATGATCAACAAAGTATTTATCTTCAGAATTAAGGCTCCCCCACCACCCTGAATATAAATATCTGCCAAGTTTTACCAAATCAATGACTCTCATATTACTGACATTGATAATTTCAGTAGAGACATAGGATATTAACCTGGCTTTATCCTTAATAGAAATTGATGATATATTTTTTCCTTCAAGTTCAACAAGACCTGTTAAAGGTTTTTGAAAACCGGCTATTGTTCTGAGTAAGGTGCTTTTTCCGCAACCGTTATTACCTATAAGAGCAACTGTTTCACCGATATTAAGTGAAGTATTCAGATTGCCGGCAAGAATGTTGGTTTCTTGTTTTGATTTGTACCCTATAGTCAGATTCTTCAATATTACAGCTTCCTTACCCATTATCAGAATATTTTTTCCATTCGTTTATTCTTGAAAATAATCCAAATAATGACCGGTACTCCCAAAATAGAAGTAATTGCATTGATTGGAAGTGTAATATTGAGACCCGGTAATTGCGAAATTATATCACTTAAAAGCATAGTAACAGAGCCAATCAGGATTGTTGCCGGCAGTAGTATAATATGCGATGATGTTTTGAATATCATCCTTGAAAGGTGGGGCACTGCAACGCCAATAAAAGCAATAGGTCCACAAAAAGCAGTTACACTACCAGCCATTATACTTGTACTAATAAAAATTAAAGCCCTTACTATCTGAACATTGACACCTGAACTTAAAGAGTACTTTTCACCAAGCATTATAACATCAAGTTGCTTTATCATAAAGAAAGAGATGAAAAGACCGATTATTAGCGAGGGAATAAGAACTTTCAATTGAGTGGAAGTTACGCCTCCCAGACTTCCCATGGTCCAAATTACAAATGATTTCAGCATCGATTCATTACTAAAATACTGAAGCACAGAAACAAGTGAAGACACTGCTCCTGAAAATAATATTCCAAGAATCAGTATAGTCATAATATCCCTGACCCTCACTGATATAAGCAAGATAAGCAACAAAACAGCACCTGAGCCAATCCATGCCATTATTACAATTGACCATGCTCCGGTAACAGTGAAAATTGAGTTTGCGAAGAATGAAGAAAAACCAAGAACAAGCAATGCTACCCCCAAACTTGCACCGGCGTTTATACCCAACACATCAGGTCCCGCAAGTGGATTTCTGAAGATAGTCTGCATTTGTAATCCGCAAACTGACAAAGCTATACCGGCCACTATTGCAGTTATTGCTTTGGGCAACCTGAATTCAAGAATAATCTGGTTATATATTTCAGAAGATTTACCTCTCAGAGCAAGAAAAATATCGTTGACAGGAATTTTTACTGACCCCAGCAGAAGGTCAGCAGTAAAAAGACCGAAAAGAAGTATAATCAGTGATACGAATAACAATATGTTGATATTCTTTCTATTGTTCATTATTCTAATTTCCTGTAGTATACCTTTTCATAATCCGGAAAAAGTTCAGGATGAAATATACTAATAAAATCCTTTAACATCACATCTGCATTTAATACACCTGATTCCCAAATATCGTGTCCTCCTCCTTTGCTTAATCTTTTGTCGCTATTGAACACGTTTCCTTCCTTATATGGCCTGAAAATAGAAAATCTACTGTCAAAATCAGTTATTCCTTTCAAGTCTTTTATTCCCGAAGTAAAAATCCAGTAATC
>JAGODU010000376.1 GCA_017998095.1 Prolixibacteraceae bacterium
CCTGTATGTAAATATAGAATTCCTGAAGATGATATTTCTCCAATTATTTACGGGTTTAAGTTTGGAGTGATTTATAAAATATAGGCGATTTATTAAACGCTACTTTTTATCAATTTAAAAATTTACAATGAAGCGAATAATTAAACTTACTCTATTCCTATTATCTGTTTTTAAAGATACAAATAGTTTTTCTATAGGACTTAAAGCAGGTGTTCAATTTAGTTTTGACTAAATTTAAAATTATTTTTCAGGATTATGGGAACAGTTGTATAATCCAAATTCTAAAGTGGTCGAATTCGACAACGTTAAAATGCAATCTGGACTGAACGTTTATTACTACCGGTTACTCCTCCAATTATTTCAAATACCTCTCAAAGTATTGAAAAATCTTATTATACAAATGAAGCCTCGTGTTGCCCCCGTAAATTGAATGGTTCCTGTTGGTATAGATGTGCATGTCGAACTCAATTCCTGCCTGGACAAGCGCTTCAGCAAATTCATAGGTGTTCTGCGCATGTACGTTATCGTCAGCTGTTCCGTGTATCAGAAGCAAATGTCCTTTTATGCCCTCCGGATTTGATATAGGTGAGTTGTCATCATAGCCGTCACCATTTTCCTGAGGTGTTCTCATGTATCTTTCTGTATACACAGAGTCGTAAAATCTCCAGTTTGTAACAGGAGCCACTGCCACTCCGGCTTTAAACAAATCACCCCCTTTTTCAAGGCAAAGCGCTGTCATAAATCCTCCGTGACTCCATCCCCAGATTCCAATGTTTTTTGAATCAACATAGGGCAGGGTAGTCAAATACCTTGCTGCATCAACCTGATCGTCCGATTCAAGTTTGCCAATCTGCATATAGGTGCTTTTCCTGAATTCTTCTCCTCTGGCAGCTGTCCCGCGAGGGTCAACGCAAACGATTATATACCCCTGCTCAGCAAGAAAATAATGCCAGTCAAAATCCCACCTGTCAACTACTTCCTGTGAATTAGGACCGCTGTATTGTGTCATGATTACCGGATATTTCTTTGACGGATCAAAAGACGACGGCTTAATCATATACCCGTTAAATTCTATTCCCGATGAATTCTTAAAACTGAAAAACTCACTTGCAGGAAGGGTATATTCATTCATCTTTTTTGTTAAAGCTGAATTGTCTTCCAGTGTTTTAACTACCTTGCCTTTGAAATCATTGATTGTTACCTGCAAAGGCGTATTCCTTGATGAATAGTAATTTATATAATAACTGTAATCGGTATTAAAGCTTGTATTGTTCACCCCGTCTTTTGATGAAACGGGATATTCCTTCTTGCCATCATAAGAAATTGCATATACCTCTCTTCTTAAAGGCGATTTCTTTGCTGCCTGATAATAAAACAGCTTTCTTGCCGGATCAAATCCATAAAACCCTGTTACATCAAAATTGCCCGTGGTTATTTGCCTTTCTATGAAACCTGAATTTTTATACATATACAAATGTGACCATCCGTTTCTTTCACTGATTACTACAAAGTGTTCTTTGTCATCAAGAAATGAAAAGTTCTTAAAGAAATCATCTTCAATATACTTGTTGTTTCTTTCTGTATATACAACTCTCGTATCTCCGGTATATGGATTTCCCAATAGCATATTCACTTCGTCCTGCCTCCTGTTCATCCTGAAAATTGCCAGATCACTACCTGTTTTATTCCATTGAATCTTAGGGATGTAAACATCTGTGTTTTCTCCGGTCTTCATCCTGATGGTTGTCTTGGTTTTAATGTCATAGACATGCACCGTCACTACTGAATTCTTTTCTCCTGCCTTTGGATATTTGTATGTATATTCTCCCGGATATGGTGTGTTTTCTGTTAATTCAGGATAGCTCCCTTTATACATTTGAAATTTATAATCAGGAACTTCTGTTTCGTTAAACTTTACAAATGCAAGTGATTTGCTGTCGGGCGACCATTCTAATGCTTTGTTATACTCAAACTCTTCTTCATAAACCCAATCAGGTATCCCGTTGATGATGAAGTTTTTCTTTCCATCATTGGTAACCTGTGTTTCAGTGCCAAACTTTATAGTCTTGATAAAGATATTGTTATCCCTTACAAAAGCAACTCTTTCTCCATCAGGCGAAAACGTTGCAACCTGTTGTGACCCCTTATCCGAAACTTTGGTTAAGGTCTTAGTGTAGAAATCCCAGACATAGTAATCAGCTGTATATGAACGTCTGTATATCCTTTTTTTATTGGTCTCTATCAATATTCTGCCTTCATTACTACTGAATGTGTATGATGTTATATTGTTGATTTTGAACTCTTCATCAGGCATTTTCAAATCAAATATCACTCCAACTTCTTCTCCCTTGCTGTAATTATACTTTACAATCTTGTTCCCATCCCTGAGCATCGTGAAATGAAAACCGTCGTTCATTGGTTTAACTTCAGAAATACTTTCAGATTTAAAGGTTTGCTTTATTTCAAAGTCTTCAATGCTTAATTGCTTTTTATTTTGTGATAAAGCAGAAACAGAGATGGTTATGAGTGATATTATTAATAAAATCTTATTCATATTTTTATAATTTTTTGAACCTGCAAAATAATATTTATTCATTTTTCAACGCAACCATTTTTGCTATTATTTCATCTCTGATTAGAAAACTTTTAAAAAAATAGCCGTATGAAAAAATCTATACTCTTTCTCCTTATCATTTCAAGCCTGATAGTCAACGGACAAGATACAATCTTTAACCCGGCTTGCAGATCTTTTTTTGCATATTCAATGAATACAACTATTAAAACGTTTGCACCTGCTACTG
>JAGODU010000112.1 GCA_017998095.1 Prolixibacteraceae bacterium
ATGAGGGTCATTCCGAACGAAACGTAGTGTAGTGAGGAATCTATTCTACTAATCATCAGTTTTCTGCCAATAGAAGATTTACTCCTTGTCATATCCACATTGTTCCTAATTTCATTGGGCAGTGACTACCAATGACAGATTATTACAATCATCACATATTCAGGTATTTTACCAATAAAAGTTGATTTCTGTGTATTGATATTCCTCACTTCGTTCGGAATGACGGTCGCTTTTTGGGGTATATGAAGGGAAAGGGCGGCATCGCCGCCCTTTCCCTTCCCCCCTACTAATTAAGGATGCGGGTCATTCCGAACTAAACGTAGTGTAGTGAGGAATCTCTTCCAATAATGGGCAGTTTTCTGCCAATAGAAGATTGACTTCCTGTCATATTCACATTTTTCCTAATTTCATTAGGTCGGAACTCGCTATAACAAGGTAAACAGAATGATGTTTCAATGTTAGTATGTTTCCATTTGAACTTCAGTGATGCAGTTCTCCTGGTTTTCAAAGTCGCAGGTGATATATACTTCACGGCAAGTCCATTTGGGGACAATTGATTTTCTGGTCATTTCACCCATCATCTTTTCATAAGTGTTTGAAAGTTTGTTCCATGGGCCTTTGTGAATTTCCGAAACGCAGTTGTATTCCGGTAAAACATCAAAACTAAACTTTCCGGGATTACCTTTCGCTTCTTTAATTGGAAGACAAATGTCAAGTGTAAAGGGAGTGTCATCCTTACCATCTGAACCGGCGTATTGCCAGATTTGTGGTCCTGTGATTTCCAGTCCCAATTCTTTGGCTTTGACAGCTATGTCGCTGGCATTAGTTCCAACATCTGTTAGCATGGTTGACATTTTTGTTTCAAGTGAATACTTGATTACTGAAATCTTTTCTACTTTTTTTCTTTCCATTGCTTGTGATTTTAAGGTTGTTAATGTGAAGGTTGTTAATAACATAAGCGCTAAAGTTGTAGTGATTTGTTTCATGATTTTTATTTTTAATTAAACAACACTACAAAGGAAAAACAGCAATATGACAACAGTATGTCAGTAGGGTTTGATTTTTTTTATTCTTACTTGTTTTATGGAGAAATTGGACTCTACCTCTACCATAACAAATACCTATCAAATACCATAAGGCAGGTTCCTTATGGTATTTGGTAGGTAGGAGGTTTTAATGTGGTACCTTAAAGATAGAAGGAAAACCCGATTAGAAAAAGCCTAATTCCAGTTTGGCTTCCTCGCTCATCATAGATTTATCCCATGCCGGATCAAAAGTAAGTTCAATATTGGCATCCTTTATTCCTTCAACTGAAGTAACATTTTCATACACATCCTGTACAATCATATCGGCAACGGGACAACCGGGAGCAGTAAGGGTCATTATAATGTTTGCTACATCATCTTCGATGTCAATGCTGTAGACTAATCCTAGATCGTATATATTAACAGGAATTTCTGGATCAAAAACCATTTTAAGTCTTTCAATAATATCACTAAATCTCTTATCTTCTGAATCTCTCATAATTTGATAGTCGTTAACTGTTAATTTTATTGAAAGCAACAGCAAAAAGCCTTATTTGTTTAATCATGGCAAGCAATCCGTTGGAGCGGGTAGGGGAAAGATGTTCTCTGAGACCTATCTTATCCATGAAGTGGAAATCGCAATTTATAATAGCTTCCGGGGTTTGATTATTTACAATCCTTAAAACTAAAGCTACCAATCCTTTAACAATGAGCGCATCGCTATCGCCCTGATAGCTGATTAATCCGTTTGAATATTGAGCATCAATCCATACCTGAGACTGGCATCCGCGAATAAGGTTCTGCTCTGTTTTTTGATTTTCATCGATGGGTATTAATTCATTGCCCAATTCAATAAGGTAGGTATATTTATCCATCCAGTCTTCATAAACTGAAAACTCATTTATTATTTCGTCCTGAATTTCTTCTATTGTCATCTTTTAAATTTTTTCACGACAAATGTCTGTATTTTTTTTTAATAACAAATGAGCATGATTGTAAAAAAAGAGGCTGCCCTTTTTAGTTGGCAACCTCTACAATCTATTAATGAATATTAATCTAAAAAACTAAGAGTTCCTTCGTTTTGCTTTCCAGTATTTTATGAACTTGGTTTGAGTTATCAAGCCAACAGGGCCTTCTATAATTCCTCCTTCTCCTGATATGTCATAAACTCTGATTTCAATAAGGTTATCGCCGGGTTTAAGTATTCCATCAGGAATAACATAGTTTCTGAACTCAGAATAAGTTGACCCGCTGAAGTTGTTTTCTGAAATTCCTGTAGAAGCAATAAATTTTCCGTTTATATAAACTTCATCGTTATCATCTATTCGGCCTGCAAGCATAATCATTCTTTCGCCTGAATATTGTTTTGAGAGTTCGAATTTTCTTGAATAAGAACCCCATCCGTCGTAATCGTTATAACCCTGGTTTTCCCATTTTCCGGGTACAGTAATGGTTTTTGCATTGTCGATATTGAAAGTTTTTCCTTTGCTGAAAGCCCATTTTCCGGAAAGATTGATATCCGGAATAAGCGCAATGCCGGAGGTATAAATTCTTAATGTACCCTTGATTATTCCACCTTCTATCTGAGAGTCGTATACACGTACTGCAATAATATTTTCTGCATCGGGACGAATAATATTATTAGGCACTTCATACTTTCGGTAAGAGCTGTAGGCAGTTTTGTATTCAGGTGGAAAATCACCTGTCTGGCCAATCTTCTGACCATTGACAAAGACCTCATCAATATCGTCGATATAGCCGAGTTCTAAAATTATTCTTTTATCCCTGAAAGATGATGGGAAAGTTACTTTCTTTCTGTACCATGCAAAACCGTCATAGTTTGGATAGCCTTCATCTTCCCAGCGGGCAGGTGCGTAAATTCTGTTCCAGTCGGAATCATTGAAATTCATAGCTGCCCAGGATGGATTATCCCCAATTTTAAAAGACCAATTACCCTTCAAGCTGATTTCATCTTCAATTTCATTAGCTTTTGAAACAGTGTTGATCAGAAGTAATGCTATTAAAATTGCAATTGTATATATTAAGCGTGTCATATTCATCACAATTATCTTATTTCAATTCATTTTATCAATATACAATTCTTTCTGTGTTGTTTTTTAATCGAAAAACCATCTGATAAAATCACCGAAGGAATTAATTTCAAAGTCATCTTCTATTCTACTAGAATAAATTTCCATATTTCTTTTGGTCATAATTCCTACAGGTCCTTCATATATGCCTCCGATGCCTTGATAATCATGTACTTCAACCACAAGAATATTTTCAGCTTTAAGGAATCCTGAAGGGATTTCATAAATACGATGTTTTCTATAATCAGAATTTCTGCGGTTATTATAGTTTTTGCTTTCAGTTCTCCCAAGCGGGCGACCGTTTAAATATACTCTGTCGGTGTCATCAATTTTACCGAGGACAAGATAAAGTCTTTCCGAGCGAAGAGTAGAAGGTAAATTAAATTTCTTGCGATACCAACCATATCCGTCAAGGTCTTCGAAACCTTGATATTCCCAGGGTGAAGGTACGTTGATGGAATTCCATTTACTGTCATCGAAGTCAGCATCGTAAATATCTTTTTTACTGTATGGTGAGAATTTCCATTTTCCGCTTAGGTCGAGAGAAAGGAGCGTTTGATTGTTGTCATAGCAAAGGCCAATTTTTTTACCATAGTAAATACCTCCACGGATTGCTTCATCGTACACTCTGACAGCGATTACATTATCAGCTGTTTTTAAAATATTTTTAGGAATGTAATATATCCTTTCTATTTCGTAGGCAGATTTGTAGTTTGGGAAAAAACTGCCTGTCTGGCCAACTTTAATTCCATTGATAAAGACTTCATCAACATCATCAATACATCCGAGGAGGAGAGCTATAGTCCCCTCTTCGGGTAATGATTTAATGTTGAAATTTTTTCTGTACCATCCGTAGCCGTTATATTTTTCATAATACCGTTCCCATTCTGCAGGAACAAATATTTTATCCCAGTCGGAAACATCAGTTGAAGGTTTTGCCCATTCGGGATTGTCGCCTACAGAGAAGCTCCATTGTCCTTCAAGATCAACAATGTAAGTCCATACACTTGCTTTAGCATTTAATGATGATAAAGCAAGTACGATTATCAGGATTACAGTAAACTGAATTTTTGTTTTCATTGTGAGAAAGGTATTTATGAATTAATTAATTAAGATGCTTTGTATTTTAATACAATTGGCATAGAGTAGTATTTACCGGTCATGCTTTCATCAACGTCTATTTTTTTATCGTTGAGAATATACATGAGATACTGAACAGTTGCGTCGTTTTCGGCTTCAACTTCATAGATTTTGATTTTCTTTTCTGAATCAACCATAAATCTGACTGTTACACTTTCGTCAAGTTCATCGATGTAGTGATTGTTTAGAAAATTATTAACATCAGAGAAGTCAAGTTTGATTGTGTTTTTAATCAGATACCTCAGATCATCGTTGTTGTTAACTTCGTGGAATTTTGCAGGAGCAGCAGCAGCTGTAAAAGCAAATGCTGCAAAAAGGATTGTAATTAAAAAAGTTTGTGTTTTCATGGCTTTAAAAATTTTAATTAATCATGGCTATTTATAAATGAAATATTTAACGATACAAATCTATCGCTGTAATATAATCCCAATGTATAAATAGCATAATAAGATGTTACAAATTGTCACAAATTGTAACAAGAAAGAAGATTTAAAAAAAGTATTAGATTACAAGTTTATAACCAACGCCATGAACAGTGACTATGTGGTTAGTATCATCCTGATCAACCTTTTGGCGGAGCCTTAAAATAAAATTATCTACAGTCCTGGCAATTGGCTGATAATCATTGCCCCAGACTGAATCGAGCAAATCATCGCGGCTAACAATCATTCCGGTATGTTTATATAGATAATGAAGTATTTCGAACTCTTTATGCGACATTTTCACTGTACCTGATTCATCAAAGGCTTCAAGAGTTTTAAAAGACACTTTCAGCTTGCCTATTTCAATCAATTCTGATGAGTTTTGATTTGATTGTCCTTGTGATCGGCGCAATATAGCTTTTATTCTGGCGAGTAATTCTCTCAGACTGAAAGGTTTTGTTATATAATCATCGGCACCGAGTTCAAGTCCAAGCACTTTATCAAGTTCTTCACCCCTTGCAGTAAGAAGTATTACGGGAGTTTTAAGGTTTTGCTTACGACCTTGTTTAAGTACCTCAAAGCCTGAAAGGCCGGGAAGCATGACATCAAGGATTAGTAGATCGTAATCTTCTGATTGCCATAACTTCAAACCTGTATCTCCCCGATCGGCAGTGAGAACTGTATATCCTTCAAACTCAAGATTGTCCCGAAGTCCGGCAAGCATTGCCTGTTCATCTTCAATAATAAGTATTCGTGCCATTTTATTTTTTTATTACAGAGGGGAAAATTAAACTAAAGCAGCTTTTCTTGCCGGGTTCACTACTTACTTTAACTTTTCCTCCAAATGCTTTCATGTTATTTAAAACTATATTCAAACCAAGACCTGCACCTTTAACCTTGTTTGCCAGGTTTCCTTTAGTGACCCTATAAAACTTGTCAAAGATTTTTCTTTGGTTACGTTTAGAAATTCCAATTCCATTATCATGAATTTCAAGAACAACCCGATTGTTAAGAGGCTGACATTTAATATCAATTCTTCTATCATCATCTTTGCTATATTTAATAGCATTATCGAGAAGGTTTATTATTGTTTCTACGAGAGCTTCCCTGTCGGCCATGACAGTAATACCTTCGCAGTTTGAAGTGTAAGTGCAATTTACATTGTTTGCTTTCAAGTGAGGTTCCCAGTTTGTTATTACATGACGGACAACATCATTTATTTTCACTTCTTCAATATGATAAGTGCGTTTTTTCTTTTCAATCTTAGAAAAATTGAGGATACGGTTTACAAGTCCGGATAATCGTCCTGTTTCTTCATTTATGACATTAAGGTATTGCATTTTCTTTTCTTCATCTTTGATTCTTCCCATCTGCAGCGTTTCAGAATACATACTGATCAGGGCAAGAGGAGTTCGAAGTTCATGAGAAACGTTGGCAATGAATTCCGACTTCATATTATTCACCCTGATTGTTTTGCGTATCGTCAGTACAATTATCAGAGTGCCAATTAGCGATAATAAAAACAAAGCAATCAAGAGATAATTTTCAGTTTTGCTTCTTTTCTGAACTAAATCTTCAATTGTTTGAGTCTTAAGCTGAATGCTGAATTTTATACCGGGCAAATACCATGATTGGGCATGATGACGGGAATCGGGAGTAACAAGAGGATCTGTTGTATAAAGATTTAAGCCTTTTATACTGTCATCTACTGAAATAACAAATATATCCTGTGCTGTTTGTTCTATTTTTTGACGAAGATTCTGACTTACAATTAAATTAAGATCTGCAAGTATAGAGCAATAAAGATCATTGTTGCCTGATTTTAGAAAGAATGTAAATACAATATCATTGACAAATCTTTCAGTATGAATTTTTTGGTAATTATCCTTTATGAAGTTACTTAATGAATTGATTGTATTATTACTAACCTCAGGGATAATATATAAACTATCATTGTTGGAATATACTTCTTTGAATTGTTTGTTGCGCAATGATTTTATCTCTATTTGTTTCAGTGCCCGGTTATTTGAAAAAAGTTTTTTAGTAATGGTTTCAGGTAATGATCCAGAATAGTCGACCGGCAAGTCGATATTGTTGATCCATTGGTTAATCATATTTTCAGTTTCCTGATTTAGAGAGAAAAGTATTGATTCAACCTGCTTTTCAAAGACCAGCTGCACCATTTTTTCATTGTCTGAAAGTGATGCCGACCTTTTAACCAGGTAAAATGCAATTGGCATCAAATTAACAGTCAGTAGCAGTATAATTGTAATGAGCAGCCTTCTGGACATTTTTTAAGTATTAATTCAACTCAAAATTATTCATTTAAGTTTAAATTTAAGATAAACAGAATTATTTTAGTTACAGATTTTTATTGAAAAGAAAATTGTGGTAACTTTTGGCTAATAATAAATAAAAAGTAAACTATGGAGACAACTAATTCAATTATCAAAAGGGTGAAATCAATAATACTTACTCCGAAGAAAGAGTGGGAAGTTATTGCAGCTGAAGAAAGTACTGCTGCATCTGTTTTAATGGGTTACCTGTTACCTTTGGTTATAATAGTTGCTATTGCTAATTTCATAGGATATTCAATTATAGGAATTAACAGTCCGCTGGGGAAGATTGTGGGATTTGGCTGGGGAGTGAGATATGCAATACTGACATTTGCTAATTATATAGTTGGAACTTTTCTGACTGCTTATGTAATTTCGTTTCTGGCTCCAAGTTTCAAAGGCGAAAAAAATTACAGAAAAGCTTTCAAACTTGTAGTATATTCTTATACTCCTATTTTAGTAGCAGGATTATTATATATCATTCCGGCACTTGGGATTTTAGTTTTGATAGCAGCTCTTTATTCGATATATGAACTTTATCTTGGAATCGGACTAATGACAGGAGTTCCAAAAGAAAAGCAAACTACTTTTCTTATAGTTTCAGTAGTTGCGATGATAGTAGTATATGCTTTAGTATCTTTGGTTTTTACCAGGATCATAATATAAATAATTTATGAGGTTTATCCGCATTTTCCTTTTAGCTGCAATACTTGCAGGTTTTTATTCCTGTGATAAAAATGATGGATACAGCAAGTATGAAACTACATGCATGATAGCTGATTTTGATGATGCGGGTGAAGTAGTTACAACTCAGGAAGATTCAGAGCAATATTCATATCTCAGGTTTGTTGTAAGGGGAAAACATAGCGGGAATACACCTGAGGGGAAGTGGCTTTTTGAAGTACATATGTATACTTATATAGATGTTTATAAAAACACTGATTTGGAAGGTAAATTAAAAGGATATTATTCCGGAGAAATATATTTTCCTGAATTTGAAATCAACGTTTCAAAATTAAAAGTTGACCCGCAGAATCCGAGGAGAAGTGATACATTTTTATATGTATCTGATGCAACTGACTTGCCTTATTATTACACTAATCCCGGAAGATTTTATATTGAGTATATTAAAGAATCATGGAAGATATATGCTATTGAAGGAATGCAGCCGGTTATTTCATGCTTGCCGGAAGATATAAGAATTGGTTTTACAGATTTTACTTATGATTACAGGTTAACACCATCACTTAGTTTTACTGTAGTTAATCGTGAAAATGTAGTTATTTCAAAAATAAATTGCAGGGGGTATCTTTTTGAATTTTATAAAACTGAAGACTCTGAGCAATGGGAAAATTTAAATCCAATGGACGATTATCTTGATAATTCTGAAGATATTCCGTACATTTAACAATAATACTATCAATCAATTAATTAATTAATAAAAACAAAAAAGTTATGAAAAAAATTATTTACTATTTTCTGCCACTACTGCTCGCAGTAGTAATAATCTCTTGTAGTGGTAAAAAGACGCCGGAAGAAAAGATTGTTTCTGATCTTGAAAAGATTGAAAAAGAAGCAGCTAAAACTAATGATTTTAATAGTAATGCAAAAGTTTTCAATGTAAAATCAGGTTATATAAAATATAAGAATATTGCTTTAGGAATGGAGATGACAAGAGAATTTTGGTTTGATGATTACGGGGCATTGCAATATGAAGAGAATTTTATGGATATGATGGGAATTAAAACCGGAGGTTATGGGTTAGTAAAGGATGGTTACAGATATACCTGGAATATTAATGATACAAAAGGTGCTAAAATGAAATTCTTAACTTCACGTTACACTGAGTTCGAGGATATAGCTAAAGAAGATATTGAAAGGTATAAGATGAAAGATCATGGTGCAGAAATCGTTGCAGGTAAAAAGTGCAGAAAGGTAAGTGTAGAAGAACCGGTTAGTGCAGTGACATGGACTTGGGAAGGATTGCCTATTAAAACAGTAACAAAGATGGGTGATAAGGAAGTAATTATGGAAGCAATTGAAGTTAAAGAAGGAGACGTTCCTGCTTCCAAATTTGAAGTACCTTCAAATGTGACTTTTACAGAAATGTAATATTTACTTATAAGCAGTCAGTTATTTGTTATTATAAATAAACTTATTGACGAATAACTTACTGCTTTTTTGTTTTCTTTAGAATATTGTGATAATCTTCTTTATTGCTTTGACAAATTCATCAACTTCAGTTTTTGTATTGTAAAATGCAAAAGAAGCTCTTACTGTACCTGCAATTTTATAGTGATCCATTATTGGGTCGGCACAATGATGTCCCGTACGTACTGCAAAACCCATCTTGTCAAGAAACATACCCATGTCATAGTTGTGTATGTTATTTACCAGAAATGAAATTACTCCTGATTTGTAATCAGAATTGCCATATATCCTCAATCCCGGTATTTTAATTAATTCAGATTCTGCATAATGAAGCAGGTCGTGTTCATATTCAGCAATATTATCAAATCCTATATTCAGGAGATAATCAATTGCGGCTCCCATGCCGATAACTTCAGTAAAGTTTGGTGTTCCGGCTTCAAACTTGTATGGAAGTTCATTAAAAGTTGTTTTTTCAAAGGTTACCTTTTCAATCATTTCGCCACCGCCTAAAAATGGGGGCATTTTTTCAAGATATTCCTTTTTGCCATAAAGGCATCCAACTCCTGTCGGACCGTACAATTTATGACCTGAAAACACAAAGAAATCGCAATTTATCTTTTGCATGTCGACTCTTAAATGCTGTATTCCCTGAGCTCCGTCAACAAGTACCGGCACTTTATGCTTATGTGCAATCTTAATAATCTCTTCAACAGGATTTACGGTGCCCAGAACATTAGAAACAAGAGTAACTGCCAAAAGGCGAGTTTTATGATTTATTAATTCAGGAAGCAATTCAATATTCAGTTCGCCTCTGTCGTTAAAAGTCAGAACTTTTATTTTGGCTTTTTTTCTTTCACAAATAATCTGCCAGGGAACAATGTTGGCATGGTGTTCCATTTCAGTTATTATAACTTCATCACCTTCATTTATGAAAGCTTCTCCAAAAGAATAAGCAACCAGGTTAATACTTTCAGTTGTCCCTTTGGTAAAAATTATTTCTTCTCTATGGGCAGCATTTATGAAATCCTTTACCTTATCACGCACAGCTTCAAATTGCTGAGTAGTGACTGAACTCATGTGATGCGCGCCACGATGAGGATTTCCGTTGTATGTAGTATAAATTTCTTCTACTGCTTTTAAAACCTTAAGTGGTTTATAGCCTGTTGCTGCATTATCGAAATAAACATATTTTTTACCTGATACTTCAGTATTAAGTATGGGAAAGTCTTTTCTGATTTTTTCAATGTCAAGGCTCATATAATACTGGTTTTATTAATGGCTGCAGGAAAGAGAGCAATGCTGACAAGGACCAAGGTCTCCTTTTAATCTTCTGTCGACCAATTCTTCGATTCTTTCCTTCAAAGCCGGTACTTTTATCTGAGAAATAACTTCATCAGCAAAAGCAAACATAATCATTAATCTGGCTTCTTTTTCACTGATACCTCTTGTTCTCAAATAAAAAAGTGCTTCTTCATCAATTCGGCCTATTGTAGCACCGTGGCTGCATTTAACATCATCAGCATCAATAATCAGTTGAGGCTTGGAATTCATAGTTGAATTTTCTGTAAGCAATACATTGTTGTTACGCTGGAAAGCTTCAGTTTTCTGGGCATCAGGGAATACATGAATCTGGCCGGAGAATGCACCGCTTGATTTATCGTCAAGTATATTTTTAAAAATCTGATTACTGGTACAATTTGGAACAACATGATCTATAAAAGTAAAGTTATCGATATGTTGATTCTGGTCGGCAAGTGCAATTCCATTTACACTTGCATTGGCATGTTCTCCATCAAGAGAAACATTAATATTATTTCTTACAATACCTCCGTTAAGTGTAACAATATTGGTATCTAAGTCAGAATTATCTGATAAAGATATGAACAGGTTGTTGTTGTTTGCTGCAGCATTGTGCTGATTTTGAATTGCATAAAACCCCATGCGTGCAGATTTCCCAACGAAACATTCAGTGAGATTGTTAAGTATGTAATAATTCCTGTTTAAAGTATGGTCACAAAATACAATCTTGGCTTCACTGTTTTCACCCAGTACAAACATATTTCTCTGGATTGCAAGAGTATTAGTCTTGGAATTGAGGATGTTAATAATTTGAATTGGCTTTTCAATAATTACATTATCAGGGACATAAAGAAACAACCCATCTTTTGCAAAAGCAGTATTCAGGTTTGTAAGAGGATCATCTGTCTTACCGGAGAGTTTGTTATAATTTTTTTCTATCAGTTCAGGATAATTATTAGCAGCATACTGGAGTCCGCAACAGATAACACCTTCAGGAAGGCTTTCATACATCCTGTTTCTGTTGTAATACCAGCCGTTAATCATCAGAATGACATGTGCATTTAGCTGAGGTACATCACAACGGAACATATCATGAAGCCGGATTTCATTGAAAACATAACGTGGGACAACATCATAATCGTTTTGAAATACAGGTCTTAGATCTGTGAATTTATAATTTTCATTTTTCTTTGAGGGTATGCCTTTAGAATTGAATAATTCGATTGCTTTATCCCGGAGGTCATTCATAAAAGGAGGGCATCCTTCATAATAAACTGACTTGTTTTGGATGTAAAGGTTCGTCAATTCATCAGTAGCCGTATAATTTAAAGTTTCCATATTTATTCTCCCAGCTCTTTTTTAATCCAGTCGTAACCTTTGCTTTCAAGTTCATAAGCTAACTCTTTACCTGCCGATTTTACTATCTTTCCATTGTAGAGGACATGAACAAAGTCGGGCACAATATATTCGAGAAGGCGTTGATAGTGAGTAACAACAATCGTTGCGTTTTCAGGGGTTTTGAGTTTATTAACTCCATTTGCAACTATTCTCAAAGCATCAATATCAAGACCTGAGTCTGTCTCATCCAGGATAGCAAGCTTAGGTTCAAGCATTGCCATTTGGAAAATTTCATTTCTTTTCTTTTCGCCACCGGAGAAACCTTCATTAACTGATCTGTTGGTTAGCTGAGAGCTTATTTCAACGATTTTCTTTTTTTCTTCCATTAGTTTTAGGAACTGAGAAGCAGTCAGAGGTTCAAGTCCTTTATATTTACGGTGCTCATTGACAGCAGTTTTAAGGAAAGTCGCCATACTGACTCCCGGTATTTCAATGGGATATTGAAAACCAAGGAACAAACCACTGCGTGCACGCTCTTCGGCTGAAAGCTCAAGTAAATCAGTACCCATAAAAGAAATCATGCCTTCAACAACTTCATATTTATCATGACCTGCAAGAACATTAGCCAAAGTACTTTTTCCGGAACCGTTAGGTCCCATAATAGCGTGAACTTCACCGGCTTTAACTTCTAGGTTTATACCCTTAAGGATTTCCTTTCCTTCAACTCTGGCATGTAAATTTTTTATCTGTAACATTTTTGAATTCAATTTTTTATTAATACTAGGCAATTAACCCACGCTTCCTTCAAGGCTTATCTGTAAAAGTTTCTGTGCTTCAACGGCAAATTCCATTGGCAGCTTATTGAGAACTTCTCTGGCATATCCGTTAACAATCATTGCAACAGCATCTTCGGTTGATATACCTCTTTGATTGCTGTAAAAAATCTGGTCTTCACTGATTTTAGAAGTTGTTGCTTCATGTT
>JAGODU010000377.1 GCA_017998095.1 Prolixibacteraceae bacterium
TATGATTAGAAGGCTTAATTATACTGGCAGGAAACTCATTCCTCATGAAAAACTGCTAATCAATGTGAGAAAAATAGATGGGAAAAGGGCGTTTAATGCTGAACTTGAATTGGATGCTTTAGGATTCCCTGGGAGATCCAAAATCTATATAGAGCCTTATTACAAGTCATCATATATGAGATTTGATTTCGGTACCATTGAGAATTTTTCACCGCCAATAATCACTTATTTGTCTGACATTCCTGAAACAGAACAAGTTCTCTTCAGGGTAAAAGTAGTTGATGTTGAAGGGAAAAATGGCAGATTACTGGGCTTGGCAGAGCGCGTAAGTCCCAAGAGCTCAGAAATTGAGACAATTGGACGAACTCCTTTATTACCTGTGGATTTTTCAAAGGAACTAGGTCATCAGATATATCAGATCTTCTTTGATGAAGAGGGGAATCGTGTAATTCTGGAAATAAATTCAAGAGTTGATAATGGGCCAGAGTTTATCAGGAGTAATGAATTTAAATCTTTAATCCTTCCAGGTATAGTCAGGCTAATCGCTGAACGGATTAAATATCAGGAGTATGATCCTGAATCTACAAGGTGGGAGGACGTTTGGCTAAAGTTTTTTTATACAAAGTTAAATGTCGAGGAAAAACCCGAATATGATCAATATAATGAAGGCATAATTGATGAGTGGATAGAAAGCCTGGTTAATACCTTCTGTAGAAAATTTGATGTTTTTCAGAACTTCCTTAATGTTAAAATCAATTGATATGCGACTACACACTTTTACAAATGAAGGATTAGCTGAATTTAGTCAGAATCTGCTATTAGTTAAAACGGGAGCTGCCACCGATCTGGACAAAGACAATTTGTTTTCAGCCATTAATATCAGGAAATACAGAATTGATATTGACCTTCCTGAATTTGATCCACTAACATCAAAGAATGAATTCATAGTTACCCTAACAAGAATATTAGAACCTATTGAGCTTCGTAAAGAATTATATAACTCATATTTGTGGTCATGGCTCTCAGCATATTATTTTGACCTGGTCTGTCCGTTTGAAGTAGATCGGAGAAATCCCAAAGCTGAAGAAAGGCATATTTTGTCATCTGAGAACTGGCGTAGATACTATAGACATTTAATTGCTGCACCAGTGAGGTTATATACGGAACTTGGAGACTTGGCGGTGGGTTATTTAGACGGGAAGATTGATGTACATGGTGAATACTTCGAACAGCTTGCCTCTGCACAGGATATCGCAACATCACCAGGAATTATTGAGGCAGCGAATATCCTGTTCTGGGATTTTAATGGAAACAGATTTAAGCATGGATCCAGAGGCAAAGATAAACCTGGGACAATAAGGCGATTCGCAAGGGATGTTATTCCACAATACCAGATGACATATGATCTTAATTCAATGAGAGGGCAGGAAATTGTATCACTTCTACCTCACGAGTTTGACAGATGGTTGGAGGATTAAGCGAAAATTTGAGGAAATTCCGAGTAGCTTATGCAACAGTTAAATTGACTTCACATTAATTGGATTTGTAAATTTGTTTAACCGACAGATATGACATATGAGAGATTCAACACAATTCATAACTAAATGTATAATTGGGCCAAATCCTAGACCAATGCCTGATGGTATGCTCGACCCGATGCCCCAGGCAAAAGTCCAGTTTAATGATGGTAGTGAAAAAGTCTTATTCGAGTTTTATCCTGATGAACTCTCTTTCACTGAGGATGAGTTTATTGGTCTCACTGAAGAACAAGCCCATGAGCTGAGAATGAAGAAAGACATTGAATTTCTTCAATCGTAGCGTTTCATAAATTTGATGTAATGGTGAAATGAACTATTTTCTATGCCTACCGCTTTAGAAAGTCTGAAGGAATTCTGTAAAGTAAATAAGAGAGTCTGTCCTGTTCCACTGCGATGGAATGATTTATTCAATCTTCTCAAAAATAAGAAGCCCAAAGAACCATCGCCTCCATTGATCCTTGCCGTCTGGTGGGAAGTAGGTGCAATATCCAAACAAATGAGGTTTTTTGAACACCTAGATTGGGCTGAGAAACAAAACCAGCTTGAGGAGATATCGAGTTTCATCTATGGTTTGTCTGAAAAGGAGTGGTTCCACTTTGGTGATTGAGACCTGAAATCTGGGAATTTTTTCGCAAAATTTTTTAAAGACAAACACCCAAAGTCAGATTTCCCAACATTTCTGGGCAAAATTTTTCTTTGAGATATTGATATTAGATCTAACTAACAGAATATCAGTATATTAAGAGGGGATACCCGAAGGAAGCCCACCGTACCAGCCTCCCCTGGGACGGGAGGAACCCACCCATGGTAGATTATTAACTCAAGTGGCAAATTATGGAAATCCTTGTTATTCCACCTAGCCAAGATGGTCATAGTTAGTACCTAAGATGTACTTTCTCTCGTAATTGGAATGGGTCTCTGGTGATATATCAAGTGGCACTTTTGCCACTTGACATCTCAGCTCCCTGGGACCCACATTCGCAACCAGAAGCGCAATTATAGCAGATCAAAATGCCAGCAAAAAAGAAGCGGTACTCCCTGCATCTCCGTGGTGCAAGATGGAAGTACCGCCTCAAGTCAACTGTCTGAAAAAGAAGAAAGGAGAAGCCTCAAATGTTCAATCGAATATCACCAATTTCGTGTCTGGTACTAATTTACTTTTAATGTGAGCAGCAGATTATCGTACTAATTTAAATGAAATTTTGGAACCCTGCTTCGGGTTGATGACAAAAAGATCATTGACGATAAGCCGTTTTATA
>JAGODU010000378.1 GCA_017998095.1 Prolixibacteraceae bacterium
ATAAGAATACAGGAATTACAGTAACAACTCACAGTATTCCTTATGGTTCTAAACTTTTCATCAAAAACGGACAAGAAGTAACAAAAGATCAGTTGATTTGCGAATGGGATCCATATAATGGTGTAATAATATCTGAATATAACGGTAAAGTAGAATTCGACAGCCTTATTGATGGAGTTACGTATCGTGAAGAATCTGATGAACAGACCGGTTATAAGGAAAAAGTTATAATTGAAACTCGAGATAAAACGAAGAATCCTTCACTAAGGATCTTGGATGAAAGTGGAGAATTAATCAGATCATACAACTTACCAGTTGGAGGACACTTGTCTGTTGAAAATGGACAGAAAGTTGTATCAGGTGATATTCTTGTAAAGATTCCTCGTGCTTCTGGAAAAGCAGGCGATATAACCGGAGGTTTACCTCGTGTAACTGAGTTGTTCGAAGCTAGAAATCCTTCAAATCCTGCTGTAGTCTCAGAAATTGACGGTGAAGTATCATTAGGTAAAATAAAGAGAGGTAATCGAGAGATTATTGTAACTTCCAGAACAGGTGATGTGAAGAAATATCTTGTTCCACTATCACGACAGATATTAGTTCAGGAAAACGATTATATCCGTGCAGGTACTCCATTATCAGATGGTGCAATAACTCCCGGAGATATTCTGGCAATTAAAGGTCCTACTGCTGTTCAGGAATATATTGTTGACGAAGTACAGGATGTATACAGAATGCAGGGTGTTAAAATTAATGATAAGCACTTTGAAGTAATAGTTCGTCAAATGATGCGTAAAGTTGAAATTGACGATCCGGGTGATACAAGGTTTTTGGAAAAGCAAGTTGTTGATAAACTCGATTTCCTTGCAGAAAATGATTGGATATTCGCTAAAAAGATTGTCACAGAAAGAGGAGAAAGTGAAACTTTCAGAGAAGGTCAGATTGTTACAGCCCGTCGTTTAAGAGATGAAAACTCACAGTTAAGAAGGCGAGATAAAAAACTTGTTGAAGCCAGAGATGCTGTCCCTGCAACTTCAAGTCAGATACTTCAGGGTATTACAAGAGCTGCTCTTCAAACAAAAAGCTGGATGTCTGCAGCATCATTCCAGGAAACAACAAAAGTTTTAAATGAAGCAGCTATTAATGGTAAGATTGATGAACTTAACGGATTGAAGGAAAATGTTATTTGTGGACATTTAATTCCTGCCGGGACAGGTCAAAAAGAGTATAAGAATCTTGTCGTCGGATCAAAAGACGAATACGACAGATTAATCGATCAAAGGAATTTTGATTTTGATGATGATGATAATGAATAATTATGGAAGATCAGTCTAAACAGAATCCAAATCAATTGAATATAGAGTTAAGTGATGAAATAGCTCAAGGAATATATTCCAATTTAGCTATTATAACACACTCTTCAACTGAGTTTATTATTGATTTCATCAGAGTTATGCCTGGAGTTCCTAAAGCAGGTGTTAAATCAAGAATTATACTTACACCGGAGCATGCGAAACGTTTATTGATTGCTTTACAAGATAATGTAAAGAAATTTGAACATCAGAATGGGCCAGTTAAGGTTAATACTGGACATGATCCAAATATTCCTCCTATAAATTTCGGCGGTGGTAATATACCTTTAGCGTAATATAAAAAAAGAGGGTTATTTTTAAAATAGCCCTCTTTTTTTATTGATAGGAATACGTTGAAATGATATAAATACTATGACTTTTAAAGTAGAAGAACAAATGGGGAAATCAATTTTTTTTGTCATTTTATGTAATTATCTTATTATTGTGAAAATTTCAATAGGCACTACTTTTGATTTTTATGAATAAGATAAATATAAGTCACATAGTCAATATTATTTCAATAAGTGTTTTTATTGAAAGTATATTTATAGCTACATCAATACCTGTTGCCCTATTTTATAAAGAATCAGTTACTGTTCCATTAATATTTTCTTTTTTAGTTGCTTTTGTATCAGGAGTGAGTGGATTTCTTTTGACAAGAAAAAATTCTTCTGAACATTCAATCCGTGACACATACGCATCTGTATTTTTAACATGGATTTTTATATCTGTTTATGGGGCATTCCCTTTTATTTTCACTGACTCAATCCCAAAATTTCATGATGCTTTCTTCGAAGCTGCTTCAGGATTTTCAACTACAGGAGCAACAATTTTAAAAGAAGTTGAGAATTTACCCAAATCTGTTTTACTTTGGAGATCAGAAACACATTTATTAGGTGGTATGGGAATTATTGTACTGATAATAGTTTTTTTACCATTATCAAAGGCCGGAGGTCAACATATGATGATGGCAGAAGGTTCTTTTGTTAATTCTGAAAAAATAAAATCAAGATCTATAGATGTAGCCAAAAGAATGTGGCTTATTTATATTTCCTTAACAGTTATTGAAATTATTCTTCTTACAATAGCCGGTATGGATTTATTTGATTCTATATGCCATTCTTTTGGAACCATTGCTACAGGAGGGTTTAGTACCAAAAATGATAGTATTATGGGTTACTCTCCATTAATTCAATATATACTTATTCTTTTTATGATATCCGGGGGGATAAACTTTTCTCTCTATTATTTGCTGATACATGGTAAATTAAAAAAAGTCATATCCAATGAAGAACTAAAATTGTTTTTATTAATTATATTTTTTTCAACTTTAATAATTGTATTTATTTTAAAGGTAAATTTTAATTATAATTGGGAAAAGTCAATAAGAGATTCTTTATTTCAGGTTGTTTCAATTATATCAACCACAGGATATATTACTTCAA
>JAGODU010000113.1 GCA_017998095.1 Prolixibacteraceae bacterium
AAATGCTAAGAAGAGCAGTGGAGCGAGAGTTTGAAATTATTGGAGAAGCTATGAGTAGAATCGAGAAATTAGATTCAAATATTGAGATTTCAAGTAAACGCCAAATTATAAGTATGCGAAACAGAGTAATTCATGGCTACGATAAAATTGATAATGAAATTATCTGGGTACAATTGTAAGACATTTACCTGCCTTAAAGTCTGAGATTGATAATCTTCTTAATAATTAAATTACCCTCTATACAACACGATAAAATTGCTCTGTAGGGGGGTATCGCTTTTTCTACCATATTGCCGCTCCTATGGAGCTTAAAAAAACTTAGGGTGATCGGGATTTCAAATCCCGGTCAGCAATGTTAGCACCGTCATTGGTATCGTAGATATGCAATTATCTGTGCCCTTCAGTTAACTTTAGTTGCTGATTTCAAAGTATTTGTCTGCCTGGATAATCCCGAACTTTTCGACGCCATAATGGTGTATACGAATAATGTCCTCTTTTGCAGCATTACTTATCCTATATTCAGATATTTAGCAAAGCCTTTGATTGTTTTAATATTTGATCTTTGGTATCACTAGTAAACCCATTTCTTTCTGAATTTTCAAGTTTTGCTTTAATCAAATCAATTTGAGCCTTCTGTTTTCGGGCTTGTCTGATCAAATCATTGATAAGTTCACTTTTACTGGAATATTCCTCGCTGTCAATCTGAGATTTTAATCATTCATCATTTGGTTTCGAAAATGATATGCTTTGTCTTGGCATAATATTATAGATTTGATGTAAGATCACACCAAATATGAATCAATTGCAATTTTTATTATATTGCTTATTAGTGGCTGTCATTTATTCATCCTCTATTTTTTTTAAATATCTTTAGCTGATCAGCAATGGTTTTTGCTTAATTGTTCCTATTGTTTTGTACGATAAAATACCGTACATTTGTGAAAAATATTATTATGGAAGGACAGTTAATAAATAAAGATGAGAGGATTGAAATCAGAATATCTTCTTATGATAAAAGGATTTTACAAAAAGCTCAGAAATTAAGTGGGGATAAGTCTTTTAGTAGTTTTATTATTCGCATTGTTAAAGAACAGTCAGAAGAAATTATTGAGAAAAAGGATAAAATTATTGCAAGTGAAAGAGATCG
Organism: Prolixibacteraceae bacterium; assembly: GCA_017998095.1. The sequence goes on from JAGODU010000113.1 coordinate 1,148, forward strand.
TGAAGTATTCTTTGATGCTGTATTTGGGAAGAGTAATCCAAATCAAAATTTAATTGAAGCAGCTAAGAAGTACAAATCTCAAACTACTCTCAAGTGAAAATTCAACTACTGGAAAAGACTCATAATAGAAAACAATTCACTTGTGAAGAAGATTCATTAACTGAATATATCAGGAAACAGGTTAGTCAGGATGTTCGTAAGCGCCTTTCTGTTTGTTTTGTTGCAATTGATGATGCTCAAAATGTGATAGGATATTATACTTTGTCAAGTGAAAGTCTTGGCCGTGAATCAATTCCTGAAAAGCATTTAAAACAGGTGCCTCAAAATTTTAATGCTCCGGTTATTCTACTAGGCCGTTTAGCAAGAGACATTACTACAAAAGGAACAGGACTTGGAGAGTATCTTCTTATTGATGCTCTGTTCAGAAGTTATAAATTGTCGAAAGAAAGTATTGGAGCAATGGCTGTAGTTGTTGATCCAATCAGCGATAAAGCTATCGATTTCTATATAAAATATGGATTTGAGCAACTGCCGGATAGTGAAAAGATGTTTCTCCCAATGAAGGTTATTGAGCAAATAATATAAATATTCAAATCAAAAATGATAGAATATCAAAGATTTTGGTATTACTTTTAAAGAAGCTTTGTTGACTGTATCTTTATTTTTACAAAGCGGAAATCATTAATAGTTATGCCAAAAGTGAGAATATCTAATTTGTTTTGTGCGCTCATCGCTAGTGCCTTTATATTTACAAATGAACTTAGTGCTCAGAATATCAATGATTGGGAGAATCCTGAAGTCAATGGTGTAAATAAGGAAGAGCCTCACTCGTATAGTTTTCTGTCGGGTGACAAAGCCAATAATCCAATGATTAAATCATTAAATGGACTCTGGATGTTCAAGTGGTCGCCCGATCCACAGTCAAGGCCAGTTGATTTTTATATGGCAGACTATACTGCTGAAGACTGGGAAAATATTCTGGTGCCCGGGAATTGGGAGCTTCAGGGATTCGGGACTCCGATTTATACCAATATTGCCTACCCCTTTAAAGTAGATCCTCCCAGAGTGACCGGTGAGCCGGAAAGCTATTTTACAAGTTACCTGGAAAGAAATCCTGTCGGCAGTTATTTAACAACCTTTATTGTTCCAGAAGATTGGAATGATAAATTGGTATTTCTGAATTTTGGGGGCGTACTTTCGGCTTTTTATGTCTGGGTTAATGGTCATAAGGTAGGGTATAGCGAAAATTCCATGTCGCCTGCTGAATTCGATGTTACAGCTTTCATTCATAAAGGAGAAAACAAGCTGGCTGTGGAAGTTTACAAATGGTGCGATGGCAGCTATCTCGAAGATCAGGATATCTGGCGCTTAAGTGGTATTTTCAGAGATGTTGATCTGATAGCTCGTCCCACGACTTTTATCAGCGATTTTTTTGTAAGGGCGATACCCGACAATACGTTTGAAAATGCAAATGTCTTAGTAGATATTAAAATTGATAACCGCTCTTCTCATGATGTTTCAGGTCTTTACGCTGACGCTGAAATTACAGGCTATTCTGTCAAAAGTGAGATAGTTGACCTTTCTTTCACCGGGAAAATTCCTTTGATTCAAAAGTCAGCTAATACTACACTTGAATTAAAATCATTAATCAGGTATCCTCGACTGTGGTCTGCTGAAACGCCTGATTTATATGGCCTGACTATTAAACTTAGAAATAGCAAGGATGAAATTGTAGATAAAGCTGAGTGCTATTTCGGGGTCCGAAAGATTGAAGTTCGTGGCGATGTGTTATACATCAACGGGCAAACGGTTAAACTTAAAGGAATTAACCGGCATGAGCAACACCCCCGCACAGGAAAGCATCTTAGCAGGCAATTTATGATCCGTGACATGGAGTTAATGAAACAAGCCAATATTAATTGGATCAGGACTTCACACTATCCTGACGACCCGCTGTTCTATGAACTTTGCGATAGATATGGTTTTTACGTGATGAACGAGGCAAATCAGGAGTCACATGCCTTTGGTCTGGGCAATAAGATAATGGGCGATAGTCCTGAATGGAAGAAATCGCATGTAGAAAGGGCTGTTTCATTGGTGCAACGCGATAAAAACCATGCTTGTGTCTTTTTCTGGTCATTGGGAAACGAAGGAGGAAAGGGGCGTAACATGGAAGCAATGGCTGATACTATCAGAAAGATATATCCGGGCTGTTTAATCTTTTCCGACACACATCGTGAGATTTCTGATCTTTATGATGACAGCTACCTTCATCCTGCCGATTTTAAAAGGCTGGGGGAAAGAATAACTGATAAGCCGGTAATCATGCGTGAGTATGCACATGTGATGGCTAATTCGTGCGGAAACCTTAAAGAGTATTGGGATGTAATTTATGCTGACTCCGGAATAGCAGGTGCTGCCATTTGGGAATGGGATGAGCATGGAATACCAAAACCTAAAGATGGTTCGAAGTTGAGGTTAAGTGAGCATCCTGATGATTATAACTTAAAAGACAATGAATTCTGGGCCTATGGAGGCGATTTTGGCGATAAACCCAATGATGGGAATTTCTGTATCAGGGGACTGGTTTCTACTGACAGAAAACTATATCCGCATTATTATGAAGTTCAAAAAGTATATCAACCGGTAGCATTTCAGCTTGTTAAGGATAAGGAAATAAAAATTCAGGTTACAAATCATTATGATTTTCTATCTCTTCAGAATATCGACTTTGAGTATGAATACATCAGGAATGGCAAGCCATTTCAAAAAGGTAAATTTCAATGTGATAATTTGCCCGGTAAATCTTCAATCATAATTCTTCCTTCGCCTCAGATTACAGATACCGTTTCCCCGGAGATATTTTTAAATGTATATGCAAGGATGAAGAGTGCAAGCCTTTGGGCAGAAGATGGTTATTGTGTTGCCAAAGATCAGTTTGAAATCAACTCCTTTGATTGGAAGCAAGTTTTTCCTTCAGGGGGAAAGGTCAGTGTTGCTGAAAATGAGTTCCTTATAGAATTAAAAACAGAAACCATGTCGTTTACCCTTGACAAGAAAAAAGGCACTTTGGTAAGCTGGAAAGTTGATCAACAGGAATTACTAAAAGGACAATTAGAACCTTATTTCTGGAAAACACCTAACGATAATCAAAAGCAAAGCGGTTACGTAAAGGAAGTGGGTAAATGGAAAAAAGCAGCAGATGATATCGTTATTAAAAAAGTTGGAGTATCAAAGAAAGAAAACCTGGTAACTGTAAATTTTGAGATGTCGATGCCTTCCATTGGAGCTGATTATTCACTTCAATATCTGCTGAACGGGAAGGGTCAATTACATGTTGAAGCAACTTATAAACCTCTGTGTGACACCATTCCATTGATGCCGAAATTTGGTATGAGGGTTCGTATTCATGAAGATTTTAACACAATTGAGTGGTACGGACGGGGTCCTTATGAAAACTATCCTGATAGAAAAACCGGCTCTTTGATAGGGTTATATGAATCAAAACTTGAGAATTTTATCACACATTATCTTGCCCCTCAGGATAATGCTAACCGGTGCGATGTTCGTAGGGTTACATTGGCTACTCAAAGTGATGAAAGAATTAAAATTACAGGGTTGCAGCCATTGAATTTCCGTGCATGGCCATATACAGAAGATGATTTGGAAAATTCAAGGCATGATTATCAGCTTCCCATTCGTGATTTTATAAACCTCAATATTGATTTAAACATTCATGGTGTGGGTGGTGACGATTCATGGGGAGCAAAGACCATGGATAAATATACGAACCCGGGCAATAAGCCTTACAAGTATGGTTTTATTTTAGAATATTCAAATTAGAGATATAAATGAATTTACTTTCTAAGAAATTGACGTATGAATCATTCAGACGACCTTAATGCTGTTTCGCAAGAATTGCCAAACACCGATAAAATGCCTGTTCTGTTTTTAGGACATGGGAATCCTATGAATGCCATAGAAGAAAATCAATTTGTTTTTGGATTTAGAAACATTGCCAAAACATTACCTGGGCCAAAGTCAATACTTTGCATTTAGGCTCATTGGTACACTAATGGTACAAAAGTCACAGCGATGGAAATGCCTGAGACAATACATGATTTTGGTGGATTTCCCAAAGAACTATATGAAGTACAATATCCTGCAAAAGGAAATCCTGCTTTGGCAGAAGAGACAAAAAACATATTACATCCTGCTACTGTTGAACTTGATTTGAATTGGGGACTTGATCACGGAGCCTGGAGTGTGATTAAGCATTTATTTCCGGAAGCAGACATTCCGGTAATTCAGTTAAGTATTGATTATACAAAACCTGCACAATATCATTTTGAGTTGGCACAAAGGCTATATTCATTAAGAAACAAAGGAATTTTAATTATTGGAAGTGGAAATATAGTTCATAATTTAGGATTAGTAGATTGGAGAAATTTTGATAAGGATAATTACGGATTTGATTGGGCAATCGAAGCAAGAGAAACCATTAACAAATATTTGCTGGATGGAAATTTTCTTCCGTTAATAAATTACGAAAGGCAAACAAAAGCAATGCAGTTAGCCATTCCTGGTCAGGACCATTATTTACCTTTAATTTATGCCTTGGGATTAAAGCAGGAAAACGAAAGCCTGACTTTGTTTAATGATAAGTTTGTTGCAGGAAGTTTGAGCATGACAAGTTTGAAAATTGAATAGAAAAATTTTAAGCTGCAACCAATGTTGTTATTTATTGTCATTATTTGATGTGTATTTTGCTTATACAAAATCACAACCGTATAGTTAATATGTAATTATCAAACTTTACTGTTTTAAACACATGAACTTAAAAGCAAAACATTATTGTCTTATTATATCACTTATAATTACTTTTCATGTAAATCCTGTCGTCACTTCAGGGTGTACCATTTTTTCCTTGTCAGACTCTACTAAGTCTTTGATGGGTAATTCAGAAGATTACATGGAGGAAGGATATATGACGGTTGTAAATAAAAACTCACAGGATTTTGGCGTAATAACATTTTCATTTTCCAATAAATGGGTTCAGGGCGGGGTAAATGGGTATGGGCTTGCTATTGACGGCACCGGGGCAATTAATGAAATGGGCATGGTTTCTGATTCAACCCTTAAAGATTTGCCCCCGGCAGAGAATATTGTTGAATTAATCCTGAAAAAATGTAAGAACACTAATGAAGCCATTGAGTTGTGTAAGAAATATAATCTCCCTGTTTTGAAATACGGGCACATGATGTTTGCTGATTCATCGGGAAATTCAGCTATAGTAGTTCTTGATAAGGAGGGGCACACTCAATTTTTAAAGAAAGAAGGCAGCTATCAGTTGCTTACCAACTTTGATCCCTTGAATCCGGAAGTGGGGTTTTATCCTTGCTGGCGTTATGATACTGCAAATACAATGCTGCCTCATCTTGCTGTCAGTGAATGGAATGCTGCTGAAGTATTAAACGCAGTAAGGCAGGAGGGGTGCATTAAAACCCATTACGGTAACGTATATGATTGCAAAAACAAAAGGTTCCTGTTCTTTCGGAATCTTGACTATACTCAATCATTGGTTTTTAATATTGAAGAATTGCTAAATGGAGATGAGTTTCGTATTAAAGTAAAGACTTTACCGAAGCTGGAACAGTTTACATATCCTGCCGGAAATTCAATAATTGAAAACGGCAGTAATTCTGTTTCATTTGAAGCAATGGAAGGTGATTATAAGTTGATAATGTCAAGATCAGAAAACTTTGAAAACCCTGTTGTTTATCCGTTATTGTTTGCTGATAAAGAAAAAGCATCATTGGGATTATTCTTTTTCATTTGTTTGTTATTATTTATTCCGGGGAAAAAGATTAAAGTAGTTTCGTTGGCAATGCTAATGGTTGTTTCGGTTTCATGCAAAAAGGATTTTGACCTGTTTCAACCTTTAAAAAAATATAAAGCACAAATCACTGTAAATGAAACCGGGAGATGGTATTGGAAGATTGAAGGGAAAACAAAATCAGGATACAATATCTCGACTAAGCCATTGTATTTCACTATAAAATAAATAAAAAAGCGAAACCTTTTTTAAGCTTCGCCTTGCACCTGTGCCCAAAACAGGACTCGAACCTGCACGCCATTGCTGACACTAGTCCCTGAAACTAGCACGTCTACCAATTCCGCCATTTGGGCTTTGAGCTTGCAAATATAGGAAAAAATAATTTTCACCAAGTGAATCTTTTAAATAACCTGTTTTTTTCTGTAATATGCCGGAGACACTCCCGTTATCCTTCGAAAAACTTTGCTGAAGTGCTGCCTTTCACTGAATCCGCACTTCTCTGATATTGACTCTATCGAATCATTGGAATTGTGCATCATCAATACTGCTTTTTCTATTCTCTTTTGCTGTACGAACTGTTGTAGGGTTGTTCCGGTATATGATTTGAAAAGTCTCAGGAATGAATTAGCTGACATGGTTTCCTGCCGTGCAAGAAAATCATTGCTTAGCGATTCGGGATAATGGCGATCTATGAAGTTAATTGTTCTTATAACCCGATGATCAATATTTCTTTTCTTCCATTGCTCAACCGGTATTTTCGATAACAAAAGGAGGATTAGAAGGTAGATTCTCATCGTGACATCAAAGTCAAGATCTGTATTGTTTTGAATAAGAGATAGTCGGACATTATCGGTGAGATCCTTTATCTGATTGTCAGTTTCGAATTCATAAATTCCGGAATGTAAAGTATCGAATTGAAATCCAAGGTTAAAGTGAATAAAAAGGTGATCAACCATTTCAAGTTCCTTCAGGTGTGCCAGTTCTTCTTCCGATTCAATACGGTTGCCGCTAAGCTTTTCTTTACTACTGCTTCTCAGAGATGTTGAAAAAGGAGTGTAGGGTGGAATGAGAACTATTTTTTCAGCATTCAGGTTTACCTTCCTGCCTTCATAGCTGACAACTGCTCCCTCTCTGGTATTGTAGTAAAGCCGCCAGAAAGGAAACGACAGATTGTTAAATTCCCATTCATATAGTTTCCAATATCGGCAACAATGAACTTTAAAGCTTATATCTGTAAAATGTTGCTTAATGCCTGAAGGATCGATCTTTGCATCATCGGCTGATTTCCATCCCATAATTGCTGATGTTAGTTACAGACACAAAATAGTTATTTTGAATAAAGGCATCAAGAAATATCAGGATTAATTTTAGGGACGAACAAATATTGAACGGATATTAATTTTAAAGCATAGTATTATGGGAAGTGCAATACGTTTATCTGAAAACAAAAATGAAAAGATCAGCAGGTCGATAGTCATCGGAGTATGTGCAACTTGTGACCCGAGAGTTGATGAAGATTCAAGGTTGAGAACACAAAACATTGTAGAGATGATTGCAGATCATCTTCAGACAAATGTGTACACTCCTTCCGAAGATAAGGTCAGGGTTGTATGGACTCCGGTTCTTATTTACAGTGAAACCGATGCCGACATTGTTGCCCGTCAGTTTAAGAAAGAAGGTGTTAGTATTATTGTTTGCACTCCCGATACATGGGCTTTCCCGCAGCTTACTCTTATGAGTCTGATGGCACATTTTCCGATAGAAACTCCACTCAATATCACTTGCGGCAATAGTGCTCCAAAGCCGGGTGTAGTATTTGCACAGGCAGTAAACGGCGCATTTGCACAGCAGGGCAGATTAACACATTTGAACATTGGTAACTGGGATGATCGCGGGTTGCGGCCCGCGATTACACCGGCTACTCTTCAGAACCTTGTTGACTGGGCTTTTGCAGCAGTAACTTATGTCGGGCTTAAAGGACGTCGAGTTGTGTGTTTTGGCCACGACTCCATGGGAATGGAAACCGCTTTGACACATGTAAATGCTACGCGGGAGACTTTCGGTCTTGAAGTGACAAGGCTCGATATGAAACTTCTTTCTGATAAGCTGCGCAAGTCCGATTACGATAAAGAGGAGTTGAAGGCTTTGAGAGCCTGGGTCGATAAATATGTCAGCAAGGTTGATGTGTCGCACCAGAATGGTAGTGAGAACCTCAATAAGTCGCTTGCCATGTATCTGATTATGCGCGATTTGCTTAAGGAGCTGAACGCAGCAGGCGGAGCCTTTATGAATCAGCTGGAGTGGGGTAGCGACCCGAGAGGAATACCTGAGCCGATATGCGATATGGCAGAATCGCTTTTCAATTCAACCTTCGATCATAACGGTCAGAAGAAGGTTGTCCCCTTTGGTACAGAAGCCGATATGCAGGGAACGCTGACCATGTTGTTCAAGACCTGGCTGACAGGAGGGAATCCTCCTTTGTTTATGGACTTCAGGAAAGTATGGGAACCCTGGGAAATAACAGAAAGGGCAAGGGATCTTGGAATAAAAGTTAATGGCGATGAGATATGGGCATTGAAAGGTCTGGTAGATGGTGACAACTCCGGATCGGCAAGTCTTAACTGGGCAGGGGTACCCGGAGAATCGATGGAAAGCCTGCTCAAGAAAGTGCAGATGCCGGGTGCTGAGCTGTATTATTTTGCCGGAGGGGGAAATAGTGTTTCATTTATTTCTCCCGGAGGGATAAAAGGAATTGCAAGCCGGTTGACATATAGTCATTTAACAGGAATGTTCAGTTTGATATGGGATGAAGCAGAAACAATTGATATTCCTGAAAAGCTTACTAAATTTGTATCACAAAGTTCAAACGAAACATGGCCGCATAGCTGGATAGTTCCCAAATATGCCACGATGACTGAATACAAGCAGTTTGCTCCGGCAAATCATTTTCATATGACATGGGGATTAAAGCCGTCGGTATTACAATATTGGATGGATCTTGCCAATGTTATGTCGGTAACGCCATGGCAGGCACGACCATCATTTATTGAAGGGACAGACCGTCCGCAGCCATTATTCTTCCTGATCAACGGAGGTGAGAACTTAGCAAAGAAATTAAGGGCTAAAAGATAAAAATGGATAAATATTCATGTCTGGCCATCGACATGGGAGCCGGAAGCATACGGATAGTGCAGGGCATCTTCGACGAGAAGCTGACTTTGCATGAAGTATATCGTTTCGACAATAAGATTGAGTATAGAAATGGCCACGACAGGTGGGATATTCAAAAGATTACTGATGGGATAAAGTTTGGAATCAGCAAAGCATTAAGAGAATCGGAAGTTAAGATCAGCAGTATTGGCATTGATTCATGGGGTGTCGATTTTGTACTTGTGGGCAAGGATGGCAAACCTGTTGAAGACCCGGTTTCTTATCGTGATTCGAGAACTGAAGGGATGAAGGAGCTTTGGGAGCAATATATGAGTCAGTTTGAAACGTTCAGGCTTACAGGCATCAACTACAATATTTTCAATACCTTATATCAACTTTTAAGTTTAAAGGATTCTATTCAGCTAAAAGCGACTGAAAAAATACTCTTTATGGCAAGCTATATCGGGTATGTGCTTACAGGTAAGGCAGTAAACGAACTTACGCTGGCAGCTACAAGTCAGATGCTCGATTGTAAAAACATGAAGTGGGATCCGGATATTTTGGACTTTCCGGGTTTGATGCATAAATTCCCGGGTCAACCGGTAAAGACCGGGTTTTCTTTAGGATATTACAATTCGGGAGCTGATTATAATCCTGAGGTAATTACAGTGGCCGGTCATGATACAGCAAGTGCAGTTGCTGCCATTCCGTTTGAAAGTGAAAACTGTGCTTTCATATCAACAGGTACCTGGTGCATTATGGGTGTTCTGTCTGACAAGGCATTTACCAACAGGGAATCGTTTGAAGCAGGCATTACGAATGAAATAACAGCATCGGGGAAGTTCAGGCCTTCAAAAAATCTCATGGGCTTTTGGCTATTGCAGCAGTTAAGGGTGTCGTTCGGTTCGAAGAACACTTTTGCTGAAATAGAAGGAATGGCATCTGGGGCTGTATTGCAAGATATTACCATCGATACCGCTGATCCGTTGTTCTATAATCCGGAGTGCATGAAAAAGGCTTTCGATGAATATCTTCAAAGGAAATATAATTTGAAACCGGCAACTGAAGGAGAATATTACCGTTGTGCATATGATAGTCTGGTGGTGTCGTTTCATGCTAATCTTCAACAGTTTGAAAGCTTTAACGGGAAGCCGTTTGATTGTATTCATATTACAGGAGGAGGTTCACAGTCGGAATTACTTTGCAGTCTGCTGGCCGCTAAAGCTAAAACAACTATAATTGCAGGTCCTGTTGAAGGGGCAGCAGCGGGCAACATATTAGTGCAGGCACGAGCTATGGGATTTTTAAGTTCCGACAGTGAAATAAAAAGTATAATTAAGAAATCATTTGATGTTAAGGTATATAAACCGGAAAATGATGCTTATTGATAACTTATATATAGATTTGAGAAAAATATAACTGATTGTTACAAAAAACAATGTCGATAATAAACTCACAAGTAAATTCACATATAGAAGCCATAAAGGAAGTCGCCGGTTACCTTTGGGAAAAGGGATGGGCAGAGCGTAACGGAGGCAATATTTCAGCCGACCTTACCGGAATAGTTACTGAAACAGAATTTGAAAAGGGAAGTCGGTATTTAAGTGCTGAACTTCCTGAAGAATCGGCAAATATGATACTCTTTGTCACAGGTACAGGAAAGAGGTTGAGGGACTTACGCACCAGAGCTGAAATGGTATCTTGTATAATAGCAATAGATGCTCAAGCCAAAGGTTATAATATTATTTGGGGTGGAGAAGAAAATCAGGGATTCAGGCCAACAAGTGAATTCATCTCACATATATCAATACATCTTTATAACAGGTCAAAAGGTAACGGACATCGTTGCGTTGTTCACACACATCCTATAGAACTTATTGCCATTAGTCATCACCCGGTATTAGGAAATAACGAGATGAAGCTTAACAGGGTACTGTGGAGCATGCTTCCTGAAATAAGGGTTTTCGTGCCAAAGGGAATTGCAATTGCAGAATATTTATTGCCGGGCAGTAAAGAGTTGGCTGAATTAACAGTAAAGCGACTTGAAGGCCGGGATGTAATATTATGGAGCAAGCACGGTGCATTATCATCGGGCAGAGATGCCCTGGAAGCATTCGATTATATCGATGTGGCAAATAAGGGAGCGATGATTTATCTTAAGTGTTTACAGGCAGGATTCACTCCTGAAGGCTTATCAGATGAAGAACTAAAAGGACTAGAAGTCTTTATTTGAAAATTTCTTGCTTCGATTTAACATTTTTTAAGAATTTTCACGAATTATTGTTAGGTGAATTGAATTAGTTTTTGAAACTTTGGCGAATTATTAAAAAAATGCATTTATAAACGGTTAGTTATGTAACGAACATGTTTGCGGTCAGTCACAAACAAATATCAATTGTAAATTGGTGTAACCCAAGATACGGCATGTGAGTTCCATACGACAATTAAAAAATAAATTATTTACGTATGAAAAAAATCTTTCTTGTTGTAATAACATTACTTGCGATGACAGTATCAGTCTATTCCCAGAAAAATTTCTCTTTAGGTGTATATGGTGGATATGACTACAATATGAATCATTTGGGAGGCTTAACCAACTTTACAAATAAGACTCCCGACTTTAGTATTG
>JAGODU010000379.1 GCA_017998095.1 Prolixibacteraceae bacterium
TGGATGTTGTAGTATTCTTTTTATTACAATTTCAGGACTCAGATATTTATTGTAGTATTCAAGGGCTCCTTCTTCAAGAGTTGCCCGATACTTGTGATCGCTTAGTATCTTATCAATCGCATCTTTCATTTCTGATGCATCCTCAATGAAGTGTATATTCTTTCCATGTTCCAGATCAACCGGCATTTTGTTTATCAGGGGTGTCGAAATTATGGCTTTACCCAATGCAAAATATTCACCCAGTTTCCATCCATGACAATTGAATACTGTAGGAGTATTGAAAACAACTGAAGATTTTTTAGTCATACTGATGTACGATGGGAAAGAAATAAATTTTGAATATACCAGATGTTTATATTTATTATATTCCCTATTTGATGGCTTGGCATATAAACCTCCTTCAAAGTTTAATCCCGCATTTTTACATTCTTCTATAAAAGCAGCTCGAAGAATATTGGTGCTCCTAATGCAATTATCATGGTTCCAGAGTGTTGATACAAAAAAAACATATTTGCCATCAGTCGGACTATGAGTAAAGTCTGATATTGGAAGTCTTTTTGTCTGCCAATAATAACCATAGAAAAAAGGATAATAATCTATATCTGAATACCTGTATGATTTGATAAAATTAGACATGGCATTAAGGATTGTCGCAAAATTTCCCATGATCCTGATACCAAATCCCGGTCCAATATTTATTATCTTTTTATAATCGAGTAAGTCAGTATATTTGGGGTTCAGATTGACCTTCCCATATACATCACACCAGTCGTAAATTTCATAGTTTATAGTATAGTTATCCTTATAGTCAATCACAATCTTAATTCTTTGTCCATTTCTGATAATAATAAATGCAAAGAATTCATCAAAGGCAAGATTGTCATATTTCTTCACCAACAGTTTAAAAGGGGAAATCCGGTAACAAACCTTCTGCGCACCAAACAAATCAACAATCCCCTGAATGTAATATGAAGCATAGACTATTCTTGCCCGTGGGTCAACAATCACCTGGCAGCAGTCACTGTTATTACTCACCTTGTTTTATGAAATATTTATAATCGTTTGATATACTGGTTTAACCTAGTTGTAGTATTTTTTTCGGATCTATAATAATCCATATCTTTCTTCTGTGTCAATTAATTCAATATTAAGTCCGTACCGTGCAAGTAAAAATGCTATTTCATGGTTATTAAATGCTTCCCCGGGCTGGGGTGGGACTAACACCAATAGACCTTTGTCAGATAACTCGTTAAGTTTTTCATTTACATCCGAACATTTGAAACATATGTGATGAAAGCCTCCGCCCCTGTTCACAAAGTTTTGCAACGACAGATTCCCCTCTACCGGTTCAATCAATTTCACAGCAATACTGTTTTCTTTACCAAGAAATACAACTTTTACTTTTTGAAGAGAATTGACCACCATGTTGGTCAACTGTCTGTACCCGAAAACACGGTTCCAGTAGCTGATGCCCTCTTCCAGATTCTTTACAGCGAATGAAATATGATCAATAACCATCTATTCTCCTTTACGTTTAAAAGCTCTCCTGATTTTTTCCTTTGTAACCAGCCAGAAGAACTGGAATATTCCGATCAGGTATCTTTTCCAAAGCCTCCTTGGTTCCTGCATGAGCCTGAACAACCATTCAAGGCCGGTATCCTGCATCCATCGCGGAGCTCGCCTAATTTGACCGGACATGATATCGAAATAACCACCCACGCCAAGAATATATTTTGCTTCCAGCCTATGCTTGTAGCTTTCGAAAAAAAGTTCCTTTTTCGGTGAAGACATTCCAAGAAACAGAATGTCAGGTTTGGCTTTGTTTATAAGGTCAAATATATCTTTTTCCTCTTCAGGCTTGTAGTAACCATTACGGCATCCGGCAATCACGATGTTTGGAAACTTCTTTTCAATATTTTTCCGGCACAATGAAAGGATATTTTCCTGTGCACCAAACAGGAAAATACTCATCCGCCCCTGATTTGCCATAGCAAGTATATCATCTGCAAGATCGGGAGTTGCTACCCTTTCGGGTACAGCATATCCAAATGACCGCAGAGCCCAGACCACAGACATACCATCAATATGCACGAGATCAGCACTATTGATAGTATTTCTGAATTCATCATTCCGGACAATGTCATTTATTGTTGCGGAATTGACCCCAAATTGCGCAAGCTGCCGCCTGTTCCTGATAGCACTTTCAATAATTGCAAGGAATTCAGACCTTCTCAGAGGATTAATCCTGATATTAAAGATGTTTACCTCTTCAATATCTTCCCAGGAATCGATTTCTTTAACATATGATGACATTATAAGAAATATTAGTTTCTGTTATCTTTATTTTTCATCTCAACATGTACTTCCTTCAGAGAACATAGTCTTATATGCTCAGCCCTATCTTCTTCTGTTAAAAACCTGTCCTTGATTTTTCTGGCCGGATTTCCACCATAAATCGAATAGGGTTCAACATCGCACGTTACCACTGAACCTGCAGCAATAATGCTTCCCTTACCAATTGTAACTCCCGTTAGAATAATAGCTCCATGACCTACCCAAACATCATCTTCAATTACTACTTTCTGGTTAATCCCTTTCCAGTTGTAATTATTATCTCTTATTCTGCTCGCGTGCCGCATGGCCACGCCAACCTGAGTATAGTTATGATCATATTTGCCAACAAGTGAAACAAAATTTGCAAACATTACATCGTTACCTATTATAGCATCACATTCTATTTGCGAATACTTTCCCATATAAAAATTGTCTCCGATTGATATTCCATTTC
>JAGODU010000380.1 GCA_017998095.1 Prolixibacteraceae bacterium
GCCATATGTATTTACAGAACATGGCGCCATCATGGCTGCCTCAGTGCTGAACAGCCCCAAAGCTGTGGAAATGAGCGTATATGTGGTGCGTGCCTTCGTTAGAATGCGCACCATGCTTTTGCAATATAAGGAAGTAGCACAGAAGATTGCAGAGTTTGATACAAGACTTGGCAAGCATGATGAAGCTATAATCAACATTATTAACGCTTTGAAGCAGCTAATGGAACCCCCAAAACCTAAAAAGAAAGAGATTGGCTTTAAGGGGACCAAGACTGAATGAATTGGATATGACTGGCTATTAACAGAAAAAATCCAGCACAGAAGTAAACACATATATAGACGTAAACAAACAAGCAAAAGGATTAGAAATGAATGATCAAAGACTTATCATCGCTGATTGTCCACTTAATTCAGTTAGTGACATACCCGATCCATACTTACATGCTCGCATTGATGATTTTGTTAAACGTTTAGTAGATCACATAAAAGGATATACACAAAACGAGAGTCTAACTATCGGACTAGAAGGATCGTGGGGATCGGGAAAGTCTAGTTTACTTAATTTTATTGAAAAAGCTCTGATTAATGATACAAAATTTGTTATTGTTAGATTCAATCCTTGGTGCTTTACCAGCACATCTAATCTCATAAGTCAATTCTTTAAGCATCTTTCGATTAAACTTGAAAAGCAAAGTAAGTTCAAGACAGTAAGCAAGTTATTTAAAACGCTTTCAGCGGCTACTGCAGTTGTTGGAGGTTTTGTTTCGATTGTTAATCCTCCTATAGGCGCATTTATTTCGGCAAGTGTAGGAGGGTTAAATTTCATTGGCAACAACCTCGATAACAACAATGATTCCGAAGAGAGTGTTATCAGTGATGTTAAAGATAGGCTAGAAAAACAATTGCTAAAATTGGAACAAAGGGTAATTGTGCTTATCGATGATCTGGATAGATTAGATGGCGAAGAAATAAAGTCCATGCTCAAAGCCATTAGAGCAATAGGTAACTTACCAAATATGATATACATAATGGCATACGATAGAGAAATCGTCACTAAGTCGATAACTACTTCGGAAATTGATGGAAATGATTATTTAGAGAAGATTATACAACTAGTTCTTTCGGTCCCCATGCCAGATGAAGTAGCAATATTCAATTATATAAGGAAGAATCTGGAGAACTCGAATTACTTAACTAAGACTAATTTCCCCTTTTTTGCCACTATACTTACTTATGCAATAAACCATATAAATACTATGCGAAAAGCTAAGCAATTCTTAAATAGGTTTTATTACCGTATGCAATTCACTTATAATAGGCTATGTGAATACGATGTATTTATACTATCTATATTGGAAGTTATTAAGCCTAGAGTGGTGGAACTAATAAAAATCCATCGTCCCATTACTGAGTACGAGGCACCTGCTTCAATGCGATATCTACCTAACTCACAAAGAATAAAAGCTTTCATAGATGGCATAAATGAGCTCTATGTATTTGGTAATGAAGAGAAAAAAGATATGAATGCAAATACTACAGTGGAATTTGCAAGTCCCTATTGTAAGACTGCTAACGGAAAATTAAGCGAATATAGATGCGTCATGCATTTACTGCATTTATTGCTTGAGATACCCGAAGAATTCCATATTAATAGGGCTTTTACAGGCGACCCGGATCTTACTGATACAAAATTTAAGTTTAGGATAAGAGAAGATGAATCGTTCGATTACTATTTCAGCTTCATTGATGACAAGATCATTACTGCAAATCAGTATTTGAAGTACATCTCAATGATTATAAATGGCGAAATGCCTTTTAAAAAAGGGGAATACAGTGTATTTATGAAACATTTTGTTGATAGGTGCTGTTATCTGTTTGATTCAAATGTCGATGACCACGAAGCATATGTCAGGCTTGCCCTTCAGTTAACTAGTGATCCTCAGACTCTAATAATAGCAGATATGTACAATAGCGTACTCTGGTTACTCGAGCTAGTAATGAAAGACAATTTATTAATTGAGATGCTTCTGAAGGGTATGATAAGTAAGGAAATTGCTACCTTGTATCTAGTTTATATATATAAATTTCTTTCCACTCCTGATCCTAATTATAATAAACCCAGGTGGTTCAAGGATATATTTAGTAAATATCAGAAACAGTTAGAGGATCAAATCTGTAAAAATGCAATTGAACAATACTCAGGTATAGATAACATTGAAACATCTCGTTCATTAGCAGGTTTCCTTCTTTCTCATAAAGAAGTAAATGAATTTCTGTCTACTTACTACACTCTATTAAGTAACAATGCTTTTGTCGTTGCTTTGCTAAAAGGATCAAATGCAGAATATCAACCTGGCCAAAAGTTAAAGACCAATTTCTTAACGGATATAATGGAAGAGTCAGCTTTTAAAGAAAGGATGAAAGAACTGTATGAATCTGATTACATTAAAACGCAATCTGAATATCTCCTAAATGCAATATCCGAGTTATTGCAAAAAAGAAAAACTCCACAATTGTTGTAATCATCAAATTTACTATACAAACCTTGTAGGAGCTTGAAAGCATGAAGCCTTCTACTATGAGATTGGAATAGATTAACAGGACAAAGTAGTTGACAAAATGTTGAGTCCCAAATGTTGGTGTAAATTCCAACTCATTGTTTCTCTTATTGTTTGAGGACATCTGATATCCCTCGTTACTCACAATCTGTGTAAGGCCACTTGAGCTCCATTGCCTCAATTGGGTCGAAACTGCGCTGGTGATCGAACAAGCAG
>JAGODU010000381.1 GCA_017998095.1 Prolixibacteraceae bacterium
GTATTAAGTGAATATATAGTAATAATAATGAGGGATATGAATTTTTTCATATTCAATTAATTTGGGGGTAGTAGTATGAATAATTAAAAGATACTAATGAAAAAGCTAATTAGTTTTAAATCTGAACTTGACATTTGCCAGTTCTTTATTAGCCTTAACAATTTTATCTTTTAGCGATTCCTTGTATTCGGCAACTTTTAAAGCTATTTCTGTATCGCTTGTTGCAAGAATCTGAGCAGCAAGTATTGCAGCATTTTGAGAAGCATCTATACCAACTGTAGCCACCGGAATTCCTGGAGGCATTTGCACAATTGCAAGAAGTGCATCCAACCCATCAAGTGAGGAACTAATTGGTACTCCAATTACAGGAACGGTAGTCATCGAAGCAATAACTCCGCATAAATGAGCAGCCATTCCGGCAGCAGCAATTATCACTTTAATACCTCTTTCTTTTGCACCTTTTGCAAATTTCTCCACTTCACCAGGTGTCCGATGGGCAGATAAGGCATTCATTTCAAAGGGTATCTCAAATTCATCAAGCAATTTTGCTGCTTTTTCCATTATGGGTAAATCGCTTGTGCTTCCCATGATAATACTTACAATTGGTGTCATATTATTATTTTTTCAATTTTAAGTTTTCGTTTTTAATTCAAAAAAGTTCAATATTTGAATATATGCTCAATTATTTGTAACTTAATTTGCACCAAATTTACAAAAAGATGAGTCGAATTAAACTTGTAGATCGAGAATTTGAAAAATTCATTTATCAAGACGAAATTAAATCTGCAATTTCAAAAATCGCTGAACAAATTAATAAAGATTTGAAAGGTGAGGATGTACTTTTTATTTGTATCCTGAATGGTGCATTTATTTTTGCAGCAGAACTAATGCAGGAAATTGACCTTCCGGAATCAGAAATAACTTTCTTAAAGCTATCTTCTTACGAAGGAACTGACACTACAGGAAAAGTAAAAGAGTTAATCGGACTCAACGAACCTATTGAAGGCCGGTCAATTGTAATTATTGAAGATATAATTGATACAGGTTCTACGATAGTTAAAGTAATGGATACTTTAAAGAAAAAGAACCCCAAACAAATTAAGATTGCAGCCCTTTTGATTAAACCCGGAAAATTCAATAATAAAATGGAAATCGATTACCAGGGAATGGAGATTGGTAACGATTTTATTGTTGGATATGGATTAGATTATAACAGAAAAGGCCGAAATCTTAAAGATATTTATAAAGTTGTAGAATAAATTTCAATTCATATCATGCTTAATATTGTACTTTTTGGTCCTCCGGGTGCAGGTAAAGGCACTCAAGCTGACATCCTTATAAATAAATTTGGTTTATTGCATATTTCTACCGGCGATTTATTACGACACGAAATAGCAAATATGACTGAATTGGGTATCAGGGCTAAAAGTTTTATTGATAAAGGTGAACTTGTTTCTGATGAGATTGTAATTGATATTATTAAATGCAGAATTCAAAGTTGTAATGGAATTAAGGGAATAATATTTGACGGATTTCCTCGTACTGTTGCTCAGGCTGAAGCTCTCGATATTCTGCTCGATAATAATGGGACGCCTGTTTCAGGAATGATTTCTCTGGAAGTTGATAAACAGGAACTTATTACACGATTATTGGAAAGAGGAAAAATCTCAGGGAGAAGCGATGATCAGGATATATCTATAATTGAAAATCGGATAGTTGTTTATAACAACAAAACTGCTCCTTTAATTGAATACTATAAAAATCAGAATAAGTATTATCCTGTACAAGGTGTAGGTTCTATTGAAGATATTGCCGAAAATCTTTCTGAAGTTGTAGATAAGCTTTAAGATTCTTTCTTTTTACATTCAAGTGAATAACCTACTTTGGGAATGTTATTGATTTGTATGTCAGGGTCTTCACTTAAATATTTGCGCAACTTTACAATAAACACATCAAGGCTCCTTCCGTTGAAGTAATCATTATCCCCCCATATTGAATATAGAATATTATCTCTTTTAACAATTTCTCCGGGAGAAAGGCATAATTGTCTTAATACTTCATTTTCTTTCTTTGTAAGTCTTCTTTCTTTCCCATTTCGACTTAATATTTGATTCTTATAGTCGAACAAATAACTTCCTATTAAAAAATGATCAGTATTGACTGATTCTTCCGGCTGGATATTATATCTGTTGATTATTGCATTGATTCGGCATAATAGTTCATCTTCATCAAAAGGTTTTGTTATATAGTCGTCAATCCCTAAATTAAAACCTTTGATTTTATCTTGTTTCATTGACCGTGCAGTAAGGAAAATGATAGGTATGGTGTTATTTTCAGCCCTGACTCTTTGTGCAAGCGAAAAGCCATCAATACCCGGTAGCATTATATCGAAAATACAAAAGTCGAAACTGCCGGCTTTAAAACCATTCAATCCTGATTCCCCGTCACGGTATAATTTAACATCAAAACCGTTTGACTCAAGAAAGTCAACCATCAGGAATCCAAGGTTGATGTCATCTTCAACAAGTAATATCCTTGTCCGTTTCATTTCCAAAAGGTATTATAATTGTGAAAAGTGTACCTGAATCTTTTGAACTTAAAACTTCAATCTTTCCTTTATATTGCTCCACAATTTTTTTTACAAAAGTAAGTCCTAACCCAAATCCTTTAACGTTATGTATATCACCTGTAGATACCCTGTAATATTTTTCGAAAATTTTGGAAAGATCTTTTGTGTCGATGCCTATCCCGTTATCCTTAACACAAATTT
>JAGODU010000382.1 GCA_017998095.1 Prolixibacteraceae bacterium
AACATCCTGACCCTGCTAAAATGCATTAATGCAACAGGCTTGACTGTTTCTCAGTTCTTTAACAATATCGATTGATAGTACTAATCATCAAATAAATCAATCAGTCTACTGATTTACTTGCCTCGTGCCATGGTCACTCAGATAGTGGTTATTAAGTCTTTTAACGAACTCCTAAAGACAATAAACAATTATTAATTATGATTATATATCATTGATATAATGCTATATTAAATGTATTATCTAATGTAATACATTATATAGAATTTATTTCTATCCTGATATTCCGTTAATAAATGTTTCGATAAAATTAAGTATCCTTTTCAAGATTCTTTCACCTGTTGGTTTACGCTGGAGTAATGTAGGTTTGTCACCTACCAGTAGTTCCAATATCTCATCACGTAAAGGTTCTTGTTCCGAGTACAGGTAACTTTCAATCAACGCTTGCGTACGCTCTTTCGATAACTTTTCTTCATCAACAAGGTTTAGAAATGCTTTTTCTTGTTCCACCGTCCAGAACTTCTCAAATTCCTGCGGGATATCATCGGTATCAAGAATAACGGGCATGTTTTCCCTGATGAACTTCTCAATCAATTCCTTTTTGCTTCTTAACTGCATCTCGGTGTTCAGCAGGTTGAATATTTCTTTCTCTATCTGCTCAGCATCTTTCTTTTGGTTTGCTTTTAATTTTATAAGTAACCGAATTATGTAAGCAACATTGATCTCATCCCGGTGGATCAGTTCAAGTTCAAAATCAACATCTTCAAGAATGCTTGCTTTTTCAGTTGCATGTTCACTCTTGACTTTGTCATGAAGATCAAGATATTTGCTCTTGTAATCCTCAAATTGTTGTTCTGTCATCGACAGATCACTCCACTTGAAATCAGAGAAGGATGTCAACACATTTTTGGTTCGCATCAAATCCCTGAACGCAACGATAAATTTAAGTTCATCGTCTTCGGTGACCAGACTGTTTACGCTATCGACAGTGGGTGCAATTTTTAAAAGGTTGATAAATCCATCATTGAATACCTTAACATATTCATCATAGGGTTTTATAATTATTTCTTCAATTGCATCCTTGTTACTGAACAGGGTTATGGCTTCATCGGTGGCATTCTTCAGGTTTCGAAAGACCACTATGTTGCCTTGTGACTTGAGTTCATTCAGAATGCGATTGGTTCTTGAATATGCCTGTATTAGACCATGATACCGAAGGTTCTTATCGACAAATAAGGTATTCAATGTGGGACTATCAAACCCCGTCAGATACATATTCACAACAAGCAAGATATCGATCTTTCTTTCTTTTACTTTTTTACTTATGTCGTTGTAGTAGTTGTAAAAACTTTGGCTATCCTGTGTGGAATAGGCAGACCCAAACATTTGATTATAGTGCCCGATAAATTCATCAAGTTTCTCACGTGTATGCGGATTTGCCCATGATGATATTTCCGGTTCTGCTGCCACAGAAATTTCTTCCGGGATAAATCCGTTGGCATCAACGTCATCTTCATTTGCAATGTAACTGAATATCGTAGCGATTTTCAGATCGTGTTCTCCAAGCATTTTCTTGCGGTACAGCAATTCGTAATACCTAATGAGTGCTGGGATACTACTGACGCAGAACATGGCTGTAAATTCCCTGCTATGCGTTTTACGGTTATGATTTGCAATGATGTAATCCACAATCTTTTCTAACCGTTTTGGCGACTCCATTAACTCTTCAACATCAATGTCCTCGACCTGAATATCAATTTCATTGGCACTCTCCCTGTTCCGGTATCTGCCAACATATTCCACAGAAAACTTCAGCACGTTCTCGTCTCTGATAGCATCAGTTATCACGTACTTGTGCAAACACTCCCCAAATAATTCCTTTGTGGTTTTCTTACCCAACTCACTTTTCACTGCGTTTTCCGCAAATATTGGTGTCCCGGTGAACCCAAACATTTGAATATTCCGGAAAAAAGAAATGATACGCTGATGGGTTTCACCAAACTGGCTGCGGTGGCACTCATCAAAGATGAAAACAATCCTTTCATCCTGTAACGGTATCATGCGATCCAGAAAGTGTTTTTTACTAATGGCTGCATTCAGTTTCTGAATAGTGGTTACAATCAGTTTTGTATCATCATTAAATTGCCTGACCAGTTGTCTGGTGTTGTCAGTTCCGTCAACACTACCTTTACTGAATGAGTTAAATTCTTTTGTGGTCTGGTAATCCAAGTCTTTTCTGTCAACCACAAACACAACCTTTTTAATCTTCGGCAACCGTGTAAGTATCTGGCTTGCTTTAAATGATGTCAGTGTTTTACCAGAACCAGTAGTGTGCCAGATATAACCGTTTTTTCGACTGTGTATTACCCTGTCAACAAGTGCCTCAACCGCATAATACTGGTATGGACGGAGAACCATCAGTATCTTGGAAGTTTCGTTTAACACGATATACTTGCATATCATCTTAGATAGGTGGCACTTCTCCAAGAAATCGGATGCGAAGCCGTTTAAGATGTTGGTGAGCCGTTTATTTTCAATATCCGTCCAAAAGAATGTTTGCTTGAATGACTGAAAACGGTTGTTAGCGTAGTATTTCGTATTAACACCGTTACTGATTACGAATATCTGGATGTACTGGAACAAGCCGTAACTGCTGCTGAAAGAATGACGCTGATACCTGTTTATTTGGTTAAATGCTTCTTTTAATTCCAGTCCCCTGCGTTTAAGTTCAATATGAACCAAAGGTAGACCATTGATAAGCAATGTAAC
>JAGODU010000114.1 GCA_017998095.1 Prolixibacteraceae bacterium
GGATTTACTTAACAATTAGTTGGATTGTTTTCGTAATCCAGAAAATTGAGTAGAAAAGTGTAATTTTAAGATGTAAAACTTCGATGAAAACCTGCCACCCCAGACACACTAATTGGAACACTACCTGAATTTCTACAAAACCATTATGGACTTTTACCTCTGGTTTAATATTTGAAATTGAGTAATAGTCTGAAATGGTTTTAACAATTAATTTTTCATCAGATAATTTACCCTTTAGCTCAGGGAAAAGTTCAGTAAGAAAGTCCCCTATTGGGTGGATTATAATCATATGTTTTCTTTAATGAGTATTTGAAATTCCGTGTTTGTATTTTTAAAATTTTAACATCCTTCTCCATAATTATTTTAATCCAATATACCCACCGCCTAACCTGCTCTCTGAATGCTTCAATATAGATAACTTATTTATATAAATCTCAGGCGAATAATACATGTACCACGGTCTTACCTGAAGGTCTTCCAATAAAATCGTTTTTGAACCGGATAACTTGATATCAGTGTAAATAAGTATTTCAGAAATTAATGGATTACTAATGGCTTTCTTTTCTTCAATTTCATATATAGAAATTTTTACTCTTTTGATAGCACCCAACTCAATTATCATAGGGATTAAAGCATCTATGGCAATGTCAAGCGTTCTATTACTCCCGTACAAAGCACTTGTTTTTGAGTTTATCAATGCACGGTTGATTTGTGGCTGCACCTTAAATGCTGAACTAATTGAAATCAACATATCATAGGCAATTGGGTAAGTAAGTGCAACTAAACACAGTATCAGTGCTTGCCTGTCAGAATATGATAGCAAATTATATGATTCTTTGTTAAATTTTGTATTAATAGTTTTCATAATTTCTGGACGAGAAAGAATTTGATATGCGTATTGTGAAGCTTTATTAACCCGATTCTCACCTTTGGTATATTCACGAATATCTTTCTTTAACTCTTCTAATGATAGCTCACCTGAGTCCAGCAATCTGATAATTCCATTATTAAGTACCTTAAATGGAACTCGCTGATTAATCCCAATATACTTTCCCTTATTTGTTATCATATTTCAATAAATGGTATTATTACTTCCCAGAAATGGCTTCCCCCATGAGTTACTAATCTTTTATTTTCTGGTTCGAATGCCGAATTATCCTTCAGATATACTGATAATCCATCAATACCAAGTGGCAGGTTACTGTTTCGACTTAGAAAATCATTTTTTAATGTTTCATTTGAAAACCGGATGTGCCGTTTGCTCCTTGACAAAGCACCAAACTTTTCGTTCATTTTAAGGCTCTTAATTCCTTCTGCTTCTATATTACCATGGTCTGTGGTTAAAAACACCTTAAAACCCTCTTGTTTTAGCTTTACAACCATGTTTACAAGTAACCCTGAATCCATCCATTGCTTTGTGGAGAGATAAAGCTGCTCATCACCCATTAATGTACCATGCATAATATCATCCAAATCATTAATCACTATTCCAAGGATTGATTTGCCCGTAACCTCAGATTCATCTGCTGGTGAATTAACACCCATCCTGTAATAACCAATTTCATGGTCTTTATATCCAAGCGATTTCCAATATGATTCAAAATCTCTTTGCTCTTTGGAATTGTTCTCATTTAAATCAGGCAATTCACCTTTGAATATTGCTTGCCGTGACCATGCTGTAATAGTAGGGATAAATGCAAATGATGCTTTTTGTTCTATAACTTGGGATGATGATTGAAATGCTTCTGAAATCATTAACCATTGCCAATACGACAAACCATCAATAACAATTAAAGCTTTCCGTTTATTAGTTTGATATCGAATATATTCTAAGATTCTTGTAACTAAAAATGGATGTTTAATGCCGCTTCTTGTAGTTAGGGAATTATAGCTTAATTCTACGAAAAGCTGAAATCTTTCATTAATCCTTATCTCAGTATTCTTAAACTGGTGAAGGAGTTCTTTATCTTCACAATCGAAGGTCATCAACTTGGCTCTCGATATAACTTGTATTATTTCGAACCACTCTTGTGGCTTATCTTCAATGTTTGGTATTAAATTACTCAGGTATTCAACTATTGATTTAAGCTCATCACGTCTCGACTGATTGATGTCATAATAAACCCCGACTTTAACTGGCAAGGCATCATATTTATCCTTGGTAACCATCAATTGTTGAATCAACCCTTTTATAAATAAATGTCCAATCGTTTTAGTGAGGTAAAACTCATTGAAATCAATTTCTTCTTCGTTTTCATTTACCCAATTCTGCCATTTTATTTTTACAAAATCAAGAATTGATTTTTTTGACAACCCGGTTTCATAAAGTTCAGGGAAGAATGGTTCTGTTTGTTTCAACAAAAAATCAGTAATTGGTTTATTTACACTTTCTTTTTCAAGATAAACAGTAATCAAAGCATTTAATAACCGTTCCTTGCTGTTGCCTGATTTTATAGCATCAAAGTCAAGATTATAAATATTCTCCAGAATGAATTTTATGGTATCATTATATCCGAGTGAATCATAAATCTTATATCCAGATAGTGTACTTAAAATTGAAAAACTCAGTCCCGACAGAGCATTGGAATCAAAAAGAGGGAAAAAGTCCCGGAAAGAGACTGTTATTGTTTTTACCTCACGTATAATATCTGGAAGGACTGGGAATGTACAATTGGTTATATATAATATTCTTCCATTTAAATTATGATTCAATTCAAAACTAATCCGGAATTTATAAGCATCTTCAATAAAAATCAATTTGAACCCAACTTCCTGCGCTTCAGTTTGTACTTCAGAATGGAAGAATATACCATCCTTATCAAAAACGAGGATATGTTTTTGATAAGCCTGTAACGTTTTTCTTAATGTTTCAAGAAGATTACTCATCAGCGAACTTTAAAATCAAAAAACATTTGAGGTCAGGAATTATCTCCTTTTGCAGTTCATGGCTTACTATCCATTTGTATTTTTCTTTTTCCAGTTTTTGAATTCTTGACTGTTTTATGTTTTCTATACCAATTTTATTTAACTGTTTTAACTGAAAATCAAATGCTTTTTCTTTGTTCTGTTGTATGCGATTAGTATTTGTTATAAGAAGTGTTTCAAGTTCATAATACTTTTCATTGAGTATCCCCTCAACAATTTCAACTTGTTTATCAAATATCGGTTTAACTTCTGGGGGAAGAAGTAGTTCTTTTACAGTAAGATTATTGCTGTCTGTCGAAATTTTTTGCCAAACATCGTCAGCGAATGCCGGGAAATAATCTCCCTGAGATGAAACAAAAATTGGAGCGACAAATTGCTGTTCCTCGTACCTGTTCTTTACTATAAGCTGCCATAATGACCAAACTCCATTGACATTCGGCATAGACTCAATCTTTACAACAGGGATTGGCTGATTTTCATCAACAGGCACTGCCTCAGATAATATGGTTTGAATTATTTCATGCTGCAAACTTATTGGTTCAGGTATTGGATTATTAATGCTTTCCTTTATATTAAAAGTGTAAATCTGTTCTTTAAAACCGGGGAAGGTGAACCTTATCCCATCCAAAAGGTTATTATAAGTAATTCCTTTCGATTTTAAATGGCTTGTTACCATTATTTCAAGCCAAGTTGGAAGAGGACTGTATTTTACACCATCTGTTTTATCCGTTGTTATACTTTTTGAATCCAATGTTGGGAGAGCACCTTCGGTACTCTTGTAATCCTTTAGTTTATTTCTAATCTCATTTAACCAATTTTGGCTCTCTTTCTCAAATTTTTCTGGAGATAACAGAGATGTCAAGTATAGTTTGTTGATACTATCTCTTTCCATAGTGCTATCGAGAACATCTGAGGTTTTATCAATACCCAACTCCTTCATTATCTGATTAAGCTTTGTTTCAACCACTTCATAAACTCTTTTATCGATTGAGTTATCAAGTAATAGGTTCAATGCAAGAACTTTCTTAGTCTGCCCTATCCTGTCGACTCTGCCTATGCGTTGTTCCACAATCATTGGATTCCAAGGCATGTCATAATTAATTACTATATAAGCAAATTGCATGTTCAGTGATTCCCCGGCTGCATCAGTCGAAACCAGAACTTGTGTATTACCTTTAAAGTTCCTTAATGCATTTACCCGTTCTTCAAATTCCATTGAACCATTAATATGCTCACAGACATATCCACCTTTTTCTTCAAGAACCTTTTTCAGCATGAATTGAGTGGCAGTAAATTCAGTGAATATTAAAAATTTGAGTTCAGGATTATCTTCTTTCTTTTTTAGTTCAGTTAACTTGTCGAGTAGGTAATCAACCTTAGCATCGCTTTCCGTATTCAAGCAATCTTTAGCACTTTTTATCAGACCTTTTAAAGTTACGAGTTCAGTTTCATAGTTAGCTTTGGTCTCTTCAACAATGGTTAATACTTTTGCTTCAAAGTCAAGTTCGAATTGACCATCATATCCAATTTCATTGAAATTTGCGATGATGTTTTCTTTATTAACCTCTCCTTTCTCACTGGCAAGCCTTGCTGCTCTCTTTTCCATTGCATTCAGAATGGCATTTGTTGAACTGCTCATCATTCTCTGGAAGAGCAGCATCACAAAACCATAAGAAGTATTTTTTGTTTGCTGTGCGAGGTTGAATCCATTAATTACATATTCAGTCACTGAATCATACAGATTCTTCTGTTTTTTATGTCTTTGTGGATGATAAG
Organism: Prolixibacteraceae bacterium; assembly: GCA_017998095.1. The sequence goes on from JAGODU010000114.1 coordinate 4,702, forward strand.
TTACTTCAACGGTTGCTGTGTTACGTTTACTAAATAATTGCTTTCCATTGTAATCGATTGCCTGACGCTTTTCAGTCCGCACCACATAAGGTTCAAGTTCTGTAATTGGTGGCATGCCCTCTCCAGCAAAAGCATCCGAATCGAGCAGTTGAAGAATTCTTCTGAAATGGTCTGATTTTCCACGGTGGGGAGTTGCTGATAAGAGCAAAACATTTGGTATTGCATTGCATAGAATATCTGCCATTTGATGACGACCAACAGTAAGTGTACTGCCACCTACCTTATGGCACTCATCAATAATCAACAAATCAAAGTCAGCATCCAATACACTTTGAATACGGTACTTGTTATACTCTTCCACCTTCTCTTTTGTCCATCCCTGTCTTGATTCAATAGGTTTAAGTGCATCCATTGATACAATCAACTGGTTGTGTTGCGACCAGATATTAATTTCATTGTCAGCATCCAAAAGTGTGAAAGTTCGTGTAAGTGTATTAATTAACTCGCTATCGTATATGTGGAAAGTCTCATTGAAATGCTTTTTCATTTCTTGTTTCCACTGTAGCATGGCTGATTTTGGTACAACAACAAGGGTGCGTCCTACTATTCCACGAAGTTTAAGCTCTTTCAGAACCAAACCTGCTTCGATGGTTTTACCCATCCCAACTTCATCAGCTATGAGAAAGCGCATAAACTGTCCGGACATAATTTTCTCAAGTGCAAGAATCTGGTGTGGAAGTGGAATTACATTACTTTCAAATGGTGAAAGCATTTTTTGCTTGTTAACCTCACTTTTTATCCGGATTGCAACGGCACGAAAAGTTATTTCCGAACCTGAAAGCTGACCATTGTGTTGACTTAATTCTGCTTCCGGAACATCCAATATCTCTCCGGTACTCAAGATTCTTATTTGAGCTATAGACTTCCCAAAGATTTTCTTTTTGGTGAGGATTTCAATATGTTTACCTTGGTAAAGCATTATACCCTATCTTTTGCAATATCATAATACATCAATAATTGTTCGTCTTCCAGTAAGATGTTTGGTGGAATCATATCACTAAGAACTACGATTGATTTAAAATCTTTTTTTTCCCAGCAGTTTTTGAAACCAATCCTTAATGCTTCCACCCTAACTTCCTTCAGTTTCTTAGCTTTTGGTTTATTGATGATTGTCAAATACTCGTTAAATTCTTTCATTAACACTTTTGAACGCAATGCTTCCCTATCTTTAGCTTCATTTGGATTAGGTGTACGCCATCTGTTATCAGATTCCTGAATAAAATTCTCATGAAGTATCTCCTGCAACTCAGGTAGCGTATCACCTTTGCGAATAGATTGAGTTGCGATACGGAAATCAGGCATTATATCCTGATATTTTTGTGGTTTTTCACGTAACCTATTTTTCAACCATTCAACAGCATCTGATTCATTTGCCACTATAAATGACAATTGTACAAATTGGGGAACTTTGGCTTTCTTTTCATCATATTCTGCAGCTTGCTCATTAGTAAAATACATATCATCACGTTCAATAAATCGTTGCTTTAGTCCTTCTTGAAAATCTCTTGCATCAATAGGTATTGGTAAACCATTCATCAAATAATAAGTAATGAGTCTATCGTATAATATTTTTGAACTTCTCTCAATGATAGAAGCTGTACTATCTTCGCGAATTAAATGAATAGGAAGGTGTTGTAAGTGCTCCTGAATAAAATCCCAAACAATTATATCACTCTGGTCAGTAATGAATTTTTTCTTAAATTCCATAGTTGGTTTATAACAACTTATTGCAAGGTCTTGTCGGACAGCAATAGCAGTTGTAATTGACCTCATTCCACCTTGTTTTTTGTCCAGTGCGGAAACATTAGCAATTATAAATCCAGCTCTTTGTAATGCAGTTTGGATTCCATTCCATACTGCAGCACTTGTATTACTAAACTCAACTGTCATCCATTTCCCAGCTTTTAACACTCGGTTATATTCTTTAAAACACTCCGTCATTAACTCTTGGTATTCCAGCAATGACTTACATTGGGTTTTATTTTCAATAGCTTCCTTTTTATTATTTGTTATTACTTTCAGCCATGCTTCTGGTATAAAATTAAGTTCAGAGTACATTATATTAGAACCAAATGGAGGGTCAGTAAATATATAATCTATCGAATTATCATTCAACAAAATATTATTTGCTGAACCAACAAACTGAAGATTTGTATATTGCTTGGACAAAAGTGGAATAGCTCTTTTCAAACTATCAACTTTGTCGGAAATTTGTTCTAATACGGAAGTCTCTACCTGCATGGATGGGATATATAATGTACCAGCGAGTCCTCCCGCATTCCACCCTCCACCACCATAAAAAAAGTTTTTTATATGAATCCTATTTAAAGTAGTTGACCTTTTTATTAATCCGGTCAGGATGAAGCGCAATTTAAGGGATATTGGAGAATTTAAAATGTGCTTATTTAGTATTGATAATGCTATTAGATTACGTTTCGTAAAAAAATGATGAACATGTGTTACCCCAAGATGGATTCCCCTTCGCCATGTGTCTCCCCACTCACCTCCGATACCCATTATCAAGTAATTCGGAGTCCAATCTTGAAAAGCAGTTTTACTTATTTTCTCAATTAAATCAAAGTCAAATTTTTCGGGAGTTTTCTGATACCTCTTTCCATTATAGGTATATACTATTAAAACCGACTTAGTTTTAGGAATTTGGGTTGTCTTGCCGAGGAGGTTATCAAAAACTGTTTCTATACTCTTTGAAGATTTTTCTTTAGTATTAATACTATTACAATGAGGACATTTAAATTCATCAAGAACTTTTTTCTGATTAAAATCCATTGCTACATCCCAGAAAACAAATTCTTTATTACAGTTTGTGCATATGTATAATTCACTAAATACCATATAGTTTATTAAACCAATTCCCCCATTCGTGTGCTTAGTCTCATATAACCAGTGACATTCGTTGTACACATTCTCAATTAATTTCTGTGCTTCTCTATCGAACAAGTCATAATCAATTGGGGAATTGTAGTTATAACTAATGAGGGATGCAAATGGAGATAAGTCTCCGCATATCACTTTTCTTCTACCCCAATTCGGTAATCGTCCAAATAACTCTTTCCATTCTTGTTCTATTTTATACTTTGTCACCGAATCCGGATTTTCGCATATCTGACCAGCCACTCCTGTCATCCCCGTTCCTGCAAAAGCATCAAGAACAGTATCCCCCGGTTGAGTATAATGTAAAAGATACCTCATTATAGCTGGGTGAGGAACTTTTGTATGATAGGTATGAGCCGTATATATTGGATTATTTTTCCCTTCACTTACATCGCTTGAATAAGGCTCATAAATGTTGAAGTCATTTTTCCTGCCAATAGTATTTCTTTTTGCATTCTCCCATTCATCGATAAAATTATTAAGCCATGGATTTGGACAAGCAGTATAGTAAGGAGGGTCACTTAAAGCAATAATATCATCATCTTCACCAATAGGAAAACCATCAATCTTTTTTAATTCTGGCAGAAATTTTCGAAGTTCATTACGAAAATATTCCCTCCTCTCATCTTCAGAGGCAAATATTTTTCCAAGGCATTTTATTTGTTCAGCCATAGTGTTATTTTATTATGATGCGTACTTTGTTTCTTTCTTTGCCTGTGCAAAGACTGTCAATGTATTTTGTAAGAATGTCAATTGCCTCATTTGGAGTCACAGGTCTGTTTAACTGTTTTCTAATGTCATCTATGCCTATTTCAACTTTATCAATCCCTCTTGAAAGTGTTGAAATAAGATTTCTTAATGGCTGGGCATTATCAACAGTTAATTCAATCTTCTCGTCCCGGAAAGCTTCGACCATTTGTTTTTCAGCCGATTTCAAAAGTTCGATGTTACTTTTAACACTTGGGTCTTTGAATATTGAACGCATCGCAACTACCCACTTGTCAAGTATTGATTCAAGCTGTTCTTCAATCTCTGAAATATTATAACTTGGTTTACCATAGAACTCACGTGGATTGAAATCCTGATATGGTTCTTCCTTCACCTTTTGTAAAGTGATTGATGGGTCTGCTTCTTTTAATGATGTTATAATGTTCAACCAGTTTTGGTAATCAGTGGCTGTAATAAATTCAGCATCTTTTATAATATCACAAATACGTTTTTTATCCGAGCTAAGTATTCTTTCCTTTGCACGGGCATCTTTTGGAGATAACCGGCATTTAAGATAATAATCATGATAATACTTCGCATACCTATCAATTAGTGAATTCAATAAAGCTTCGTATTGTCTGATTTCATTTTCCTTTCCTGATGTAAGCTTTGAGGGTAATTCACCAATTGCCAAACTCATGTCATTAAAAAGTGGTTGTTCACTTTCAATCATGTATGATAATGCCTGACTCAGGTAATTAATTAACTTCTCAAATTTCGTGGCTAATGCGCTTAAAGTTTCGACTTTGTCACATAATTTATATGCTTGGAAGGTTTCATTTAAAACGTCTGAAGTATAGCTAAAGCTTTTAAGCTTACCATAGGTATTATATGATTGAATTTTATCAAGTAATTCTGAAAGGTTATCAAGTTTTGTTCTGTAATCTTCTTCCTCGCTTGGTTTTAACAGGTTGCTTGATTTACATTTCAATCCGGAAGCCACTACAGCACGAATCCCCACAGTCTTTTCAACCATCTTCTTCGCTTCAGTAACAATTTTTATAGCAGTCTCAGGTTTTTCAATTTCTGTTGTCAAATCAGGTAATTGAAGACATTCAAATAATGTTTTTAAATGTTTTGTTGGTATTCCTTTTGGCTCTTTTACATTTTGGTATGAAAACATATCTTCATCAGAGAGAAGTTGTAAGTCATCAATAGATGAAGCCGTAAGAGTTCTGCTGCTCGACCATGTAATTTCAATATCTCCGGTAAAAACCATTGATGCCAGAACCGCAAATTGCAGTTGATGGTCGATTTTAAAATCTACTGAATACCACAAATTAAGCGGAGCATAATGGCAATAAAGAATTTCATCTCTGTTCAATACTTTGCCCTTCCCTTTCGCAATTAATTTCTTCTTGACGCTATCAGCATATTTTGAATGCTGTGTGTCAATCCTTGTCCCATTCCACAAACCCAAGCCGGAAAGAATGGCTTCACCATCCCTGTTAGGTTGGGATGGTTTGATAATTTTGGTTATCGCATTCTTTATCATCCCATCAAAATTATCCTTGGTCATTGGACGCAACAAATCAGTAAAGGCAGGGTAGTCAGGGAAATTATCGTTGAAATACTTATTCAGCACTCGTGCAGCAACATCTCTAAATATTACATCTTTTGTAGTACCTTCTCCCGGTAATGGGTAGGTTCTAAGTGCTTTTGCTTCACCCTTATATATTACTTTAGTTTTAACAGTATATTCTTTTTCGAACACACTTATAGCTAAACTTAAATAATCTCTAATCTTTTCTTGGAATAGTTTTTTCTGATTTGATGAAGCAGAAATTTCTTTTGCTTTTGCAGCACCATACAAATAAATAAGTTCTTTAAAATCTTCGTTTAGCTCAGCCATATCAAAATAAACTTCATCAGGCTGGTCATTACGTTTAATTGTATTAAAAATAGGACAGAAAAAGATGTAATACTGTTGAATGGGTTCAGTAGTGCTGCGTTCATTTGGATTACCAAAAAATATATATCCGAGACGAAATCCCTTCTTATCCTTCCACTCCAAACTGTCTTCCCAGATTTTAAATCCGGTTCTATAAGTGTTTTGCTGTAATGCCAGCACATACTGAAGAAAATCAAAATAGTACTGGTCAGCTTGGTCAGGATTTCTTTTAATTACCTCAATAGCATAATCCTTAATGATTTGGTCGATATTGATGCCGCCTTCAACTCTAATATAAAACTCAGAACTCACTTGGTCACGGTCAACATATTGTCCGGCAGTGGCAGAAACTACATGAGATGCCGTACTTTCAAAGTTTGCTTCAAGTAATTCTGCATCATTAATACCAGTCAGTGTAAGACATATGTCTTCTTTTAAGCTATGTGCAGTAGCACCATTCTTCTTATCAAGGTCATCACACAAAACTTTAATGGCAAGGGCATTAGCTATACTTGTTGCCAGTTGTTTTCTTCCTGCTCTTGCCCCTGTGAAATGAGAATTTATCCGGTCATAGACTATTTCAATCTTATCTTTTACTGTCCGGATGTCAGGGAAGACCAGCATGGAAGGATTATTAGCAAGGTCTTTCCAATACATATCATATGTTATCAATCCCGGATTATCTGTTGGAACATCTTTGTTTATCAGTTCTTCGAAAGTGGCACTGAGTATCTTTAGTATTTCACGCTGGCTCTTACCATGTTTTATTCTTTCAAAATAGCTTATGTATGCTGGATGAACCGGATATAAATCAACATAATCGTTAAGACTTCCATTAATGCCTTCAAACAAATGTGCATATTTCAGGAGATGTTCTCTTATGGCAGCTTTCTGATGCTCATTTTTTTTAAGTAGTCTTTCTTTAACAACAAATGCAACATCTTCTTTTGTTATTATAAGGTCGTCATATCTGTCTTCGACTTTATTCAAAATTTCAGCCTGATGTTGGAATTCAGGTGACCGGTATAAAAGTTCCTGAACACCAAACATGATTTTAAATCTGGAATTATCACATGCTTCACCAAGTTGTCGTAAAAGCATCAAGTCATAACTTAATTCATTCGGATTGCGTCCTTTTAGGTATTCCAATAGTTCATCAATCACAATTAAAAGGTGTTTGTCCGGGAATACCTCTTCAAAGTCAGCCATCATTTTCTGGATAAGTTCCTTCCAGCTAAAAGCAGAAGCAGTATCAAATTTGTATTTAATGCCTTCCCTGTCCAAGAATCTTTCAATTTGTGAAAAAACAATTTCTTTCAAAGGTCTGTCAGTTCCAATTTCAAATCGAAGCACTTTGTAATTTCCGGCAATCTTTGAAAATGCATCCTTCAAATCTTTTTCTGAAAGTAGTGTCAAATAATCTGAGTTTTCAGCCATGGCTGACACAAGAGCCATTAAGTGAGATTTACCCGTTCCGTAACTACCAACTATCTGAATGCCTTTCTTCTCTTTTTTAATACCCGGTGCGAGATTCTTAATAATTATTTCATTCAAGTCCTCTTTGATTTTCTGTGAGAAGACAAAAGTCTTTACAAGGCTTTCAGCGACATCTTTCTGCCCTGAATTCACAAGTTTGACGACTGTGGTTATCGGCTCAAACTGAATCAATTCGTTGTATTTCATAATTATATCTCGATTTTATTAATTTTTGTTTCCGAAAAGTTTATCTGGTAATCTGGCTCGTTTTGCCAGTATAACATTGAATTATCACGGACATTCCCATCCCAAAGCAAAATTACCCCGATGTTTTTGGAATAAGCTTTTAGCAGTCTTGCAGCATCAATTTGAAGGAATGGTTCAAGTAAAAAACCTATATTTTTGATGATTACAAATGAAATGTTATTCTGGACATCATTATTCTGATGATTATCAAGAAGAAAGTTCATATAGTCAGGTACATTATTTAAAGCAAGATTAAGGGATTTTTCTTTTAAATATGAAGCCAACTCGAAACCTATGTCCAGAATTTTCAGACCCAAACTATCCAGTCTGTTCAGGACTAAATCTTTTTGTGATTCGGAAAAATCAATCCAGTATAACTTATAACTTCTATGCCTATCAATTTCTATCATATTGAATGATGTATGTTCCACGGCAGTACTATTAAACTTTAATTATTTGATTTGGTTAATGGTTTCCCTAAGAGCATCTTTTAAGAATGGTTGATTTTTAAAATCATGCAAAATCTTCTCCGAAA
>JAGODU010000383.1 GCA_017998095.1 Prolixibacteraceae bacterium
ATAGTTTAACATATTGATATCATGTAAATTAACACTAAATATCAAGCATAAGTTCGAAAGTGGTTTACGCAAGTTTTAAATTTTGTATTTACGAATGTTGTATATTCGTTGCGTAAATAAGACGTTCTACGACATGGGAGGAAGGCGGCGCATCCTTGCGCCGGTTTTGAAAGCAGGACTTTGAAGATTTAGTTAATTCATATATGTTTTAAACTTCGAACTTATCAATATTTATATTTATTGAGGGAGGCACATTATGAAAAGGTCAATGATGCAAATTTATGTTATAGGGAGTGGGGAAGCTGTAAAGTTATATTTAAAAGCTTTTAATGGCAGCCTAGGCTTTAATGTAAAAAGTTCTGATGACTCATTTTACCATGCAGAAATTGATATTTTTGGTCATATCTTAGCAGTAGCCGAGGCGAATGATGGAATTAATAAAAGGATTACAGGCAACACAATGCAGTTTTGCTTTCATTATGGTGAAGGAAATGAGGATATGGTTAAAAAGGCTTATGAGATACTTAAAGATGGTAGCGAGATCCTTTTTCCTTTGGGTCCATGCGATTTTAGCCCATTGATGACAGATTTCATTGATAAGTTTGGCGTTAGATGGTGTCTTTTTGTATAATTGATTTTAAAGATTATGAGCCTAATGTATTATTTAGTTGTTACGAATTTTTTATAAGTTGAAGTAAGCGAATAACGAAACTTTGTTTGAGGCCGCAGCATCCGTGCTGCTCTTGCTTGGCGGGTCCTCCCACGACGTAGAACAATCCATCTAGCGCAAGGGGCACGGAGGGAAAGTTCATGGAGAAGGGCTACGAGGGATTATCATGAAGAATGCGTGCCCACAGCTCTTCGCGGATGCAGTTGCATGCTAACGCGGGACATCCCTCTGGAGACCGCTCAGAGCCGTCGCAGATGGTGACGTTAGCGGTCAGCTTAAAAGACCACACGGGGAAGCCGAAAACCGCATAGAGTAGGTATTTAAAATTGATAATGAAGATGAAAAATTTATTGTTTTTAGCTCTCATGATACTGTCTGTATCATCACTATCGGCTCAACAAATATCACTTTTTGATAGCGATGGAGAAGCTCGGGCTTACATTGATTATGACGAAGACGCTACTATTTTTTTGTGGGACGGAACACCTGTTGCATTTGTTGAAAAAGATGGTAATGATTTATGTGTGTTTGGTTTTAATGGTAGCTTCTTAGGTTGGTATGAAGATGGTATTATTTATGACAAGAATGGCTATGCTGTTGGAGCAAGAAAAGGTGCCGTAAATATGATGACCAAAATGGAGAGAATGAAAGGAATGCAAAAAATGACTCCAATGCGTCCGATGACACCTATGACACCAATGCAACCAATGTGGAAAAGCAGTTGGAGCAACACATCATTAACAGAATTTCTATATTACGGCAAGAAGTGAAATGGCTTTAACAAAAGAAGATAGAATTAAAACTGTAATGGGTGGTGGTGGACACGTTGTCATTCTTGGTGCTGGAGCAAGTATTGCTTCAACTTTTAGAAACAGAGAATTGACTGGAAAGAAATTACCATCAATGGATAATTTTATTGACATTGTTGGACTTACTGACATTGTTCAAACCTTACCAGAGCATTTAATCGCAAAAAACTTTGAAGAATTATATAGTAAGCTTCATAAAGATAATCCGCAATCTGATGAAATTATTGAAATTGAAAAAAGAGTTTATGAATATTTCAAAGATATGCAATTACCCAATGAACCTACAATTTACGACCATTTAGTTTTATCATTACGACCAAAAGATTTAATTGCAACGTTTAATTGGGACCCATTCTTATATCAGGCTTTTGTTAGAAATGGTAGCGTAGCTGATATGCCTTACTTATCTTTTTTGCATGGAACGGTAGCTTTAGGATATTCTAAAGAAGACAAAAGAAGTGGTCCAGCAGGGTGGTATTCTAAAGCAACAAAAAATTATTTTGAGCCAACAAGACTTCTATATCCAGTTGACCAAAAAAATTACAATCAAGACGAATTTATTAGTAAAGAATGGGATAGACTAAAGTACTGGCTTAATTCTGACTCTACCAAACGTGTAACAATTTTTGGTTACGGCGCACCAAAATCAGACCTTGAAGCGGTTGGTTTGTTAAATGAATCCTGGGGAACCAGGGATATGAGAAATATGGAGCAGTTTGAAATTATTGATATTAGAGAAGAAGAAACAGTTAGACAAAACTGGGATAATTTCATTCATTCACATCATTACGATTATTCTACAGACTATTTTAAAAGTTCTCTTGCATACAACCCTCGTAGGACAAGTGAAAGCTATTTTCAACATTATTTGCCAATGACACCTTCAGAAGCATTTAGTGAAAGTAATCCTGTTCCAAGCGACTTTAAAACATTAGAAGAACTTTGGGAATGGCACAAACCACTTATTGAAGCTGAAAAAGAATGGAAAGAGAAAAACAAAGAACAATAAAAGCCGAACCGCTAACATCGTATATAAAACATTTGGCAGTCAGTGGGTTATCGAATGTTTTAGCCCGTATCAAAAGTACTTGTAACTTGTCAGGAAAGTGCTTCGAAATGCCAAACGTTTCATATACGTAGCCGTTAGCGTTCATGCAAAGAGACGATTCATATAACAATTAAACTTTACAATAATGGGAAAAGTATCGGATTCATTTAAAAGGCAAATTGGAAGAGATGCAGGCAAAGTTGTTTCCAATATCATT
>JAGODU010000115.1 GCA_017998095.1 Prolixibacteraceae bacterium
GAAGCATATAACAAATAAGGACGTGAAAGAATGAGTTTAATACCAAAGGAACTGCATCCTTCCTGGAATATATTTTTAACCGATGATATTATATTAGAATTGGAAGATATAGAAAGAAAGATTGGCAACAATATAAATCCTGCTCCTGAAAATGTTCTGCGTTTCATGATATGCAATCTTTATGACATAAAAGTCGTAATATTGGGACAGGACCCTTATCCTGAAACCGGAAGAGCAACGGGTCGTGCATTTGAAGTAGGGGACTTGACATCCTGGAATCAAAAATTCAGGCAGGTATCTTTGAAAAATATTATCAGACTGATTTACAAAAATTATAACGGAATAAGTGAGTATAGTGATATTAAGAAGTTTTCAGAAATACAAAAAGAAATAAAGGAAGGAAAATTTTCAATTCTTCCTCCCCATAAAATTTTTAAATCTTGGGAAAAACAAGGAGTGCTTTTACTTAACACATATTTATCGGTTGAAGCAGGCATTACCGGAAGCCATATATCCATATGGCAGAAATTCAGTGAAGAATTACTAAAATTTATTTCTGATGAAAATAGGAATATCAGCTGGTTTCTATGGGGAAGAATGGCTGAAGAAAAAAAGCAGTTTATAAAATACGGCAAATATTATATAAGCAGGCATCCGATGATGTGCTCGGAATTATACGAAGATGACTTCTTAAGAAGTGATTGCTTTAAAGATACGATGGATATAATAAATTGGAAAGATTGAGATCTTAGAATTATTAAATTATGGCTTAGTAGTTCCGGTATTTTCGAAATACCTAAAATTAAATAATATAAAAATCTTAACAAATTATAATAAAATGTTAAAATCTTTTAATAATATAAAAATTCCTTGAAATTTCAACAAAGGAATTTTTTTATATTTATTTGCAAATTTCGATATTATTTTTAAAACAATGATATTTCAATGATATTGTACATTTGTATAAAAGATATCTATATATAGTATTTGATTGACATATTTTAGTGTTACTGCTACAATATGTAGTACCACATAAAATAACAGGGAGAAAAGGGATATGATTAGAATATTAAAAAGGACCGGAAACTTTGTCGATTTTAATGCCGATAAAATCAGCAATGCTATTATGAAGGCTATGAAAGAAACAAAGGATGGCGTTGATGAGGAATTAGCTAAGGAAATAAGCCTGAAAATTGAAGAAGAGCTTTCAAGTAAAAACTATCCCATACCTGTGGAAACGGTACAGGATATGGTTGAAAACTACCTGATGGACAGTGTCAGAAAGGATGTTGCCAAGAAATATATTTTATACAGATATGAGAGGGATAAGTCTAGGGACTCCAGGAAGAGAAAGGATTCCAAACTTCTTAGCGAAGAATTTATCAGCAAGTATAAGCATAGGGGTTCACCTATGGATCAGCTTGGAAACTTTGTTTATTACAGAACTTATTCAAGATGGCTTCCTGAAGAAAGAAGAAGAGAATATTGGTGGGAAACTGTAAGAAGAGCAGTAGAATACAATTGCAGTTTAGTACCTACAAAAAGAGAAGAAGCAGAGCAGCTATACGATAACATATTTAATTTAAGACAGTTTTTGTCGGGAAGAACATTTTGGGTTGGAGGAACACCGGTTTCATATAACTACCCAATGGCAAATTTCAGCTGTGCATTTCAAATAATAAATGATTTCCATGCATTTAGGGATTTATTTTATCTTTTGATGATTGGCTCGGGAGTAGGGGTAAGAATTTTAAAAAGCGATATAGAGCAGCTGCCTAAAGTAAGAGGTAATTATAAAATAATCCATGAAGATTACACTCCTGTGGAAAAATCCAAAAGAGAAGATAACACAGGTGTTGAATTCAGCCTTAATAATTCCGTAAAAATAACCGTTGGCGACAGCAAGGAAGGATGGGTTCAATCCCTTGATTATTTCTTCAGCTTTATAAATTCAAGCGAATATAGAAATATCAATACCATAATAATTAACTACAATAATGTCAGACCGAAGGGAGAAGTGTTAAAAACTTTTGGAGGAACTGCCAGCGGTCATTCAAGTATGAAAAATATGTTTACAAAAATCGATTCTGTTATTAAAAAGCGCAGCGCCATTGAAGGTAAGGACAGATTTAATTTAAAACCTATCGACTGCCTTGATATTGCAAACATAATAGGCGAAAATGTAGTAGTCGGCGGTGTAAGAAGAACTGCAGAAATAATGCTCATTGATTATGACGATAAAGAATGCATTGAAGCTAAAAGTAAGCTGTATAAACAAATAGACGGACAGTGGATTGTTGATAAGGATATAATACACCGCTCTATGAGCAACAATTCAATTTATTACAGGAAAAAGCCTTCCCGCGAGCAGTTAAAATGGCAAATTGAGCAAATGCGGTATTCGGGAGAGCCGGGATGGGTTAATGAAGAGGCGGGCAGCAAAAGAAGACCAAATATGAACGGAGTTAATCCCTGCGGTGAAGTACTCCTTGATAACAGGGGACTTTGTAATTTAACAACTATAAATGTACATGCATTTGTTGACGAAAACGGGAACTTGGATGAAAGGGGGCTTATACAGGCACAGCGACTGTCAGCAAGAGCTGCTTACAGAATGACCTGTGTGGAGCTTGAATTGGCTCAGTGGGATAGAGTGCAGCAGAGAGATAAGCTGACAGGATGCTCACTCACAGGATGGCAGGATATGGTTAATGCTACAGGTCTTGACAGGGAGCAGCAGGCAGCATTATTAAGAAAGCTAAGAGATGTAGCTCGCGACGAAGCAGAAAGATATGCCGCAGAAATTGGCGGAAAAGCACCTATTTTAGTTACTACAGTAAAACCTGAAGGTACATTGTCACAGCTTCCCGGAGTATCAAGCGGCGTTCATTATTCACATGCACCATATTTTTTAAGAAGAGTAAGAATAAACAGCCACGACCCATTGGTTAAGGTATGTGAGGAACTGGATTATCCCATATATCCTGAAGTAGGTCAGGATATTAAAACATGTACGACAAAGGTTGTAGAATTTCCACAGAAAGCACCGAAAGGAAAGACTAAATACGATGTAACAGCAATTGAACAGCTGGAAAATTATAAAATGTTCTTAGAAAATTATGTTGAACATAATTGCTCAGTTACAATTCATGTAAGGGAGCATGAATGGGATGAAGTTGAGCAGTGGGTATGGGATAATTGGGATGATATTGTGGCACTTTCTTTCCTTTCATTGAATGACAGTTTTTATCAGCTTATGCCTTATGAATCAATAACTGAAGAAGAATACAACAGGAGAGTAAAAGAAATGAAGCCCTTTATTCCATCTATATTAAACAAGTATGAAGTTCAAGAAGGAATATTAGATGTAGGAAATGAAGGCTGTGATACTGGTATTTGTCCTATAAGATAAAAAATTATAAAAATGAACTTGAAAACAATCCTCTAATTCCATGATATGGTAATTGAGGATTGTTTATTTTTTAGTTATATTATGCAATGAAGATGATAGCTAGACTTGATATTAAAGCCTGTCCATGAAAGTTAAGGAGATGTCATGTTAAGTTTTTTCATCCGGCGCCATAGCGTTGATCTATTAATTTTCAAAATATCAGCTGCCCTTCCCATATTGCCGTTTGCTTGCCTTATTGCATTTTTAATTTCTTCAGCTTGCGTTTCTTCGCGCAATTGCAGGGGTGTAAGCAACTGACTGGTTGACTGCTTTGAATAGGGTTGTAAATCTAAAAGGTTCTCGATCTGCTCCCGTGTGATTATCATGCTTGTTGTTGTTGCAACAATGCGTTCGGCAAGATTGCTTATCTCTCGAACATTTCCATACCATGCATATTGGTTAATAAAATCAGCGGCGTTATCACTTAGTGATACATTGGAGCCGAACTTTTTTAAGAAATAATTCAACAGTACTACTGCATCACCTTCTCTTTCGCGAACCGGTGGGATTACCATGTTTAAAACGTTGAGCCTGTAATATAAGTCTTCCCGAAACTTTTTCTTCTCCACTAGTTCTCGCAGATTTTGGTTGGTAGCAGCTATAACACGTACATTAATCGGAATAATTTTTTGACTTCCGAGACGTACTATGTACTTTTCCTGTAGTACACGCAATAATTTACCTTGACTGGTATAGCTAATTTCAGAAATTTCATCAAGAAAAATTGTTCCGTTATGTGCAATTTCAAAAAGCCCTGGTTTTCCTTTGCGGTTTGCACCGGTGAATGCACCCTCAACATAGCCAAACAGTTCACTTTCCAAAAGAGTTTCCGGTAACGCAGCGCAATTGACAGCAACAAAGGCGTTATTGCAGCGACTGCCCGCATTGTGAATACTTTGTGCAAACATTTCTTTACCTGTGCCGGTTTCACCTGAAATTAAAACGTTGGAGTCAGTATTTCCATAGCTCTTGCCAATTCGAATTGCATTTCGAATTGATGCACTTTTCCCGATTATATTTTTAAAATTAAATCGGGCAAGGTGTTTATTGTTATTGTATTCCACTCTGCGTATTTGTGTTTTAAGGGACTCTATATAAGATAACTCGCGGAGGGTATAAATAATAACACTTTCTTGATTTTCATTCTGTAGTGGGTTATGTGTTACTAAAATTTTATTATCGTTAATATTTATTATAGTTTCAGCTTCATCCGAGTTATTGATTCCTAAAATCGCCTCAATATCCTTCCCGATGAGATGATGAGATTGCATTTGCAACATTCGAGATGCAATGGAGTTAACCAGCATAATACTTCCATTATGATCAACTGAAATTATGCCATTGTCGATGCTATCAAATAGTTGACTTATAAAGTTTTGACGAGAATTTTCCACTTTTATGGCTTCTTGTACCTGTCTGATTTCATGAATTGTAGAAATTAAAGTCTCATTGCCAAGAACAAGAGGAATAGCTTTTGCAGAAATTTTCATTTCATTAGCTATCTTGCATGTTATTGCGCCACCAAGAATATAGTCTGCACCTTGATGCATTGCATCTCGAATAACGTTTTCAAGATTAACAAATGGCACCATAAGAAAACTTATAATTCTTATTGAGTAAAGCTTCTCAAAAATATTCAATCCTGAAATTTCCAAGTTATTTGTAATAACTGCAATAGTTGTTCCGGCAATATTATATTTATCGAGAGATCGTATGATATCATAACCAGTTATTTTAATTTGTACAACATGAATATTAGGAAATTTCTTTCTTATTACTGTTGCAGAATTTCCCCTACCTGCTACAATTAGGGGTCCTTCACTGAGTTTTTCCTCAACTAAAGGGATTGGATCGTAAGGATCAGAAAACTCAAATAATACATCAGGATAGACTGTACGGTAGTATTTTAGCTGTTTATCGTCCATAGAATCCTTTGGAACAAGAAACAATATTTTTGGTGTCATAAATGAACCTCCGATTATTTTGCATAAACTTCAATATTTTCCAGTATATCATAATAATGATTAAATTGCAATAGGATGCAACAATATTGCGCAATATTACGCATCAATTTTACTTTTCGATATTTACATGAGATAGTATGTTTGTAATAAACAACTCTAAAATACATAAAGTGACGTTTTTTTTGTTAATACATTTGTTTGGCATATAACTTGCTATATATAAACAATGAATTGCGGATCATTTTTAAAGGAGACTATCCGATGGATGAACAATTAGTGCTTAGGGAAATTTCATTGACAATATATGATGAACGAAAGCTCCTTTCGGATTTCTTGGTAAAGAATAATTTAAAATATGAAGAAGATATTGAATATGCAGTCGGGCTTTTCAAAGATTCCAGATTAATGGCTTGTGGCTGCTGCAGCGGTGCTATTCTTAAATGTATTGCTATTGAAGAGCAATTACGGAAAAAAAATATTTTAGGCAGTATTATTTCAGCACTTGTCTCAAATCGTTTCAATGCGGGTTATTTTGAACCAATTATCATAACTACAGCGAATAATAGCATTTTGTTTATCAACAGTGGTTTCCACACTGTTGCGGAAACTGAGGAATTGGTATTCTTAGAGCATAGACCTGATGGTATTGAACGGTTTATAGCTGATATACATAATTCAGATAATGATGGGAAGCAGGCTGGGTCTATAATTATGAACTGCAATCCATTTACAAGGGGTCATAGATATTTAATAGAATATGCTGCTAAGCATTGTGAAGTGCTGCATATTTTTGTTGTACAGGAGAATAAATCAGTGTTTCCTTTCAATGTTCGTTTTAATTTGGTTAAACAGGGTGTTTGCGATCTTAATAACGTATATGTTCATGCCGGTGGAAATTATATTATTTCATCTGCTACATTTCCAAGCTACTTTCTTAAAAAGGATGATGAAAAAGTAATAATGCAGGCAAAGATGGATGCAACATTGTTTGCTTCCCGTATTGCACCACCATTATTTATTAATGTCAGATTCGTTGGAACTGAACCAAATTGTGTCGTAACTAATCAATATAACTATATTTTAAAAATGGTTCTCCCCACTTTTGGTATTAAGGTAGTTGAAATTGATCGATATAAAACATCCGATGGAGAGGTTATTAGTGCTTCACGTGTACGTCAATTGCTTTCGGAAGGAACTGTTGATAGATCATTGCTTAAACTGGTGCCGGAAAGTACATACAAATATCTTACAAGTAAAAGTGCAACTCCTGTTCTTGATGCATTAAGAAATTTATAAGCAGAATAAACTTAGTTTTTATTATTCTTACAATTGAAGTATATGTTATTAATTGACATAAAAGGAAGGAGTGATAAATATGCAATTGAAACATTCTGCAGTAGCAGGTACTCTTGAATCCTGCGACGTGCAGGTCACCATTCATCCCAATATCGGTATGGGATTGGATATTCATATAGAAAGTGTTGTAAAGGAGCAGTTTGGTGATGCAATTATGGAAACAGTACATGAAGTACTGAAAGAATTTGAAATCAATGAAGCATCAGTATCTCTCACCGATAAGGGAGCCCTTGATTGGGTAATTCGTTCCCGGATGCAGACAGCAATTTGTAGAGCAACTGACTGTAGTTTTGATTGGAAGAGTGAAAATATTGTTAAGAAACAAACAAATTCTAATCAAAGTAAAAAATGTCTAAAACGAACCTCGTTGTATGTCAGTGGTTCAAGCCCTGTAAATATGATTCAAGGGGTTTTTTACAATCAGGATTGCATTGTCTATGATATGGAGGACTCAGTTCCACTATTAGATAAAGATGCTGCTCGGCTACTTATATATAATGCTATTCGGTGTAGTAATCACCAACAAGATAAATATGTATTAATTCGTATAAATGGTATATATTCTGAATTTTTTAATGAGGATATTGAGGCTGCTGTGCGTGCTTGTCCGGATGGTCTGCGTATACCTAAGGTTGAATCTGCACAGGAAGTACAAATGATTTCAGGTAAAGTTGCAGAAATAGAGCGCCAGATAGGTTTGAAAGTCGGGACTATTGATTTATGGTGTAATATTGAATCCTATCTTGGAGTCCTAAATGCATCCGATATTGCAAATGCTGATACCCGTGTAGTAGCACTTGCCCTCGGTGCTGAAGATTTTACAGTGAGTATGAAGGCACGCCGCACAAAACAAGGTTTAGAAATTTTTTATGCTCGTAATGCTGTACTGCTAGCCTGTCGCTCGGCTGGTATAGCTGCTGTTGATGCAGTATTTTCAGACATTAATGATGTTGATGGTTTGCTCGAGGATGCTACATTAATTAGAAACCTTGGTTTCGATGGAAAAACCGTAGTTCACCCACGTCAAATCGATATAGTAAATTCTGTTTTTATACCAAGTGAGAAGGAGATAAACTATGCCAAGAGAGTGCTAGCTGCTGTGGAAGAAGGAAAAAGACAAAATAAAGGTGCAGTAACTCTTGATGGCAGTATGATTGATAAACCGATTGAAATACGTGCACTTACCACTCTCGAGCAGGCTCGTGCAGCCGGAATCAAGATTGGAGGTGAAAATTATGCTGATTAATGCTGTCGGACGTGTATTGCCCGAAAAGGTGGGCAACTATGATGTTAAGCCGTATCAGGGAGTGAGTTCTGAAGACTTAGGAATGCCAAAGGTAGTTTCAAATCGGAGACCTACTTTGCGACCACCATCCGGTAGCAAGGTTATTGGATCATTGGAGGAAGTGATTATTGCTGCAGGATTAAAAGATGGTATGACTATATCATTTCATCACAGTTTTCGCGAAGGTGATTTAGTTATAGGACAGGTACTAACTGCTTGTCGCAATCTTGGAATAAAAAATCTTCTGTTTGCACCCAGTGCTGTAGTCAATATCAAAGATCCGTCGATTGTTGATTTTGTGAGAGATGGTACTATCAATAGAATTGAAGCAAGTGGTATTCGCGGTGATCTTGGTGATGCTGTTATTAACGGATTGATGGAAAATCCTGTGATACTGCGTCCCCATGGTTCTCGACCCCTAGCTATTGAAACGGGTAAATTGTCAATAGATGTTGCATTTATTGGTGCTTCAGCAGCCGATGAATACGGCAACGCTACAGGCCAGATTGGTCCTAACGCTTGTGGCGCTTTGGGTTATTCCTTTATTGATGCTACTTCAGCAGGGAAGGTCGTTGTAATAACCGATAATTTGGTAGAATATCCTTGTATTCCTGTGAGTATTTCACAGCAATATGTTGATTATGTTGTAAAGGTAGAAAAAATCGGAATACCGGAAAAAATCGGAGCAGGAGCAACGCGAATGACAAATAATCCGAGAGACTTGATGATTGCAAAGCGTGTAGCTGATGTTATTGCGTCATCTCGTATGTTTGTGGATGGATTTTCATTCCAAACTGGTGCCGGAACTATTAGTATTGCTTGCACAAATTATCTTGCACAACATATGGAAAAGAAAAATATAAAGGCCAGCTTTGCATTAGGTGGTATGACTGCAAATATTGTTGATATGTTTAATAAAGGTTTGGTACGAGTACTTTTGTGTTCTCAGTCCTTTGATTCAATCGCTGCTCGAGCCATTGCCGAACATCAAAACATTATTGAAATTGATAATGCTGTCTATTCTAATAAATTTAGCAAGGGCTGTATGCTGGATAAGCTTAATTTTGGTGTGTTAGCAGGCTTAGAAATTGATGTTGATTTTAATCTTAATATCCTGACCGGTTCAAACGGTAGTATGATGGGTGGTCTTGGAGGGGGTCCCGATGTTGCTGAGGGTGCTGATATTTCAATTGTGACTCTACCTATTATTCGGGGCAGAACGCCCTCAGTAGTCAAAAAAGTATTCACTGTTTGCACTCCGGGTGAAACTGTGGCGATGGTCGTTACTGAAGCAGGTATTGCACTTAATCCAAGGCATAAGCACTATAAAATGCTGCGAGAGGATCTTGAAAAGTCAGGTTTTAAAATAGTGTCAATAGAATGGTTGTGTCAGCTTGCCGAATCAATGACCGGTATCCCCAAGCCTATAGAATGTACTGATAAGATTGTCTGCATTGTAGAATACAGAGATGGTACAGTAATTGATGTCATTCGTCAAGTAAAGAGATAAGTAATTGTATCATAATTAATGAGGTGAAATAATGGATGAGTGCTTGGAAACTGTTCTTCCACAGGAGATTCTGGACTCCAAGGAGCGCAGGGTAATGCGGCAAAAAAAAATGCTGGCTCTTGGCAATTGTGTTATTAGTTTTACACTTAATATAGCGGGTGCTATTAAGATAAGCCCCCTTATTCTAAAATGTTTTAATGAGGGGCTTAAGCAGATTGAGTGTGAACTTAAATATCGGCGTATTACAGTACAACATCAAGAACAATGGATTGATAAGACGGGGTGCGAAGCAATGTTTTCTGTCAAATATGACGCTTTAAAGATTAAAAAATTCATGGTAATTATTGAAGAGAGCTCTAAGCTGGGGCGTCTGTTTGACATTGATGTCTTATCTGAGGAGGGTTACCCAATAACTCGAAGTGAATTAGGATTAAACAGCAGACAATGTTTAGTGTGTGGCTTTCCAGCACATCAATGTGTTCGTGGTAGACGTCATGACATTGAAATAATTATGAAAGAATCCAAGCGCATTATGAGAGACTACTTTCTTGAGAAACAGGCTGATTATGTGGCCTCTACTGCGTGCCGCAGTTTGCTGTATGAAGTGTGTGTCACACCAAAGCCAGGCTTGGTAGATAGGAATAACAGCGGCGCCCACAAGGACATGGACATTTTTACTTTTATGGATAGTGTTTCAGTTCTGACACCTTATTTTAAAAAGTTGTTTTTGATGGGCAACGAACTGAAAGATACAGAACCTGCTCAGCTACTATTTAGATTACGTCATATAGGTATTCTTGCCGAAGATGACATGTTGGCTATTACTAATCAAGTTAATACACACAAAGGACTAATATTCTCTCTTGGAATACTATGCGCAGCTCTAGGGTGGAGTGAAGCAAACCAGCGTGATACAGATGCTGCGTCTCTGCTGTCTTTATGTGGAGAGATAGCTAGTGCCAGTATTGAAGAAGATTTAATAAGTAAGACTTCTAAGACTGCAATGACCGGAGGGGAGAGACTGTTTCTGAAAACCGGCAATGCCGGTGCCAGGGGTGAAGCTGCTGCAGGATTTCCCGTTGTATTGAACTATGCTCTTCCTACTTTAAGACGACTTATTGCAGAAGGTAAGAGTATGAATGATGCCGGAGTATACACTTTATTGGTTCTTATTAGTAAAGTAACAGATACCAACATAATAACGAGATGCGGATTATCAGTGCATCAAAGGGTGCAGCAGTCGGTAAAAGAGTTGATAAGTGATTTCCCTAATCTCGACATTGTAAAAGAATATGATTTGCGTTTCATTGAACAAAATATAAGCCCGGGTGGATGTGCTGATTTGCTTGTAATTACTTTTATGCTCTATTTTTTGGAAACAAATAACCATTGTATTGGTAGATAATTTTGATAATAATTTTTTAAGGAGGGAGTAAAATGCCAGTAATTTTAATTACAAATCACTATAACGAAGTACCTCTAAGTATTTTACAGGAAGCAATTCCTAAAGGCTTTAAGTTAATTTCATTAAATAAAGCGACTAGAGAGGAACTATTGGAGAAGGCAGGAGAAGCCGATTATTTTCTAGTAAGCGGTCGACTTTCCATTGATAAGGAAGTAATCGAGAATGCCACTAGACTTAAAATGATTCAGCGAACAGGTGTTGGCGCAGATATGTTTGATTTGGATGTATTAAAGGAAAAGGGGATTCCTGTTTATGTAAACATGGGAGTAAATTCTCAGAGCGTGGCAGAGCATGCAATGATGCTTATACTTTCCGTTCTTCGCAGATTACCTATTGTGAATGCAAATGTGAAAAATGGAATATGGTTAAAGCAGGATACAGGGGTACAAAGCAATGAACTTTGCGGAAAAACAGTTGGTATTATAGGTATAGGTAATATAGGTCGCACTGTTGTAAAAATGCTTCATGGCTTTGACGTTAACATAATGTATTATGACATATACAGGCTAAATGAAGAAAGAGAAAAAGCTCTTGATATTGTTTATGCACCGTTGACAGAATTATTGCAGAAAGCAGATATTATTAGTCTTCATTGTCCGTTAACGCCAGAAACCAAGCATATAATAAATGCGGATTCCATTTCATTAATGAAAAAGGGTGCTATAATAATAAATACAGCAAGGGGTGGATTGATAGATGAGACTGCTCTGATAAGCGCTTTAGAGTCAGGACATATAAAAGCAGCCGGGCTTGATGTTTTTGAGAAGGAACCCCCGGAGAAAACAAATCCATTGTTAAGTTTTAACAATGTAACAGTTTCTCCACATGTTGGAGGATTAACTTATGAAGCATTTAAAAGTATGATGGTTGAAGCTATGAATAACATAAAATTGTTTGAAGAAGGTAAGAGTGAATTATTAGAAAACAAACGGATTGTATAAAAGCTGATTTCAAAAAATTAATAAAGGAGTGAAGGAAATGAAAGAAACAAGAGAATTTTTACAGAGTATAGGTCAACCGGCAGGAGATTTATATGATTTACCAACATCGCAGAAGCGATTTAAAGACGGTGCTCAGTACAGGTTTGAGGTACCCGGGATTCAAGGCCCCGGAACTATGAAAACCCTGCTTGAAGAGCTTGATAGATATGGGATATATATTCATCGTGTAACACAAACAAAAGGAATCATGACTCTTACGGACGAAGAAATCGAGAAAATGGTTTCATATGCACAGCAGTGGAAAGTAAATCTTATATTGGCAATTGGTCCGAGAGCAACTACAGATACCAGTGCTTCAGTACATACAGAGGAAGGACAGAGAATGGGTTACAGGCTGAGAGGACAGGAGCAGATAGTCAGGGCTATTGAGGATGTTAAGCGCGCAAGCTCTTTAGGTTGCCGTACATTTTTGGTTTATGATGAAGGCTGCTTATGGG